>CABUDB010000158.1 GCA_902490245.1 uncultured Collinsella sp. | reverse complement strand
GAGCCACCGGGCGGCTCAAACGTTTACGCGTAAGGAATCGACGGTTCGCAGGCACAGGAACCCCCGATTCGCGTCTTTTTTTGTGCCGCAAAATGGCAACGTCAACATTTTGGCAACCGAACGCCAAAAGCTACCATCGTTGCTAACCCACCGACTCTTAGGAGCATTGCATGGAGCAACTCATCGCCATCATCGAAAAGGGCCAGCCCTTTTTCAACGCGATCGCCCGCAACAAGTACCTCAAGGCGATCCGCGACGGCTTTATCTCCGTCATCCCCATCATCATCTTCTCGTCCATCTTCTGCCTGGTAGCCTCGGTCCCCAACATCTGGGGTTTCTATTGGCCCGATGACATCAACAACGCCCTGTGGAAGTGCTACAACTACTCCATGGGCATCCTGGCCATCGCCTGCGCCGCCACCACGGCCAAGCACTTCGCCGACGCCCAGAACCGCGATCTACCCAAGAACAACCAGATCAACTTCATCTCGTGCATGTGCGCAGCCATCATCGGCTTCTTGCTCCTTTCGAGCGACACGATCGCCACGGACGCTGCCAGCGGCTTCAACACCACCTACCTTGGTTCCAAAGGCCTGCTGACCGCCTTTATCGCTGCGTTTGTGACCGGCATCATCTACAAGTTCTTCATCAAGCGCAACATCACCGTCAAGATGCCCGAGCAGGTTCCGCCCAACATCTCGCAGACCTTTAAGGACATCATCCCCTTCTCCGTCTGCATCACCGTCTTTTGGGTCTTTGACATCGTCTTCCGCGCTGCCTTTGGCTTCTGCTTTGCCCAGGGCGTCATCCAGGTGTTCCAGCCCCTGTTCACCGCTGCCGACGGCTACATCGGCCTCGCTGTGATCTACGGCGCCATGAGCCTCTTCTGGTTCGTGGGCGTCCACGGCCCTTCGATCGTCGAGCCCGCCATCGCCGCCGCTCTCGTTGCCAACATGACCGACAACCTGGCTGCGTTCCAGGCCGGCCAGCACGCTTCCGCTGTCCTGACCCAGGGTGCCCAGTACTTCGTCGTCTGCATGGGCGGCACCGGTGCCACGCTCGTCCTGGTCTTTATGTTCTGCTTCCTGGCCAAGTCTCAGGAGATGCGCGCCGTCGGTAAGGCCGCCATCGTCCCGGTCTGCTTTGCTGTCAACGAGCCGCTGCTGTTCGCCGCGCCCATCGTGCTCAACCCCGTCTTCTTTGTCCCGTTTGTCTTTGCCCCGATCGCCAACATCTGGATCCTCAAGATCTTTATCGACTTCTTGGGCATGAACGGCTTTATGTACACCCTGCCCTGGACCGTTCCCGGCCCCATCGGCACCATCATGGGCTTGGGCTTCCAGCCGCTCGCCTTTGTGATGCTCGCCCTCATCCTGGTCGTCGACTTCGTCCTGTACTACCCGTTCTTCCGTGCCTATGACGCCCAGAAGTGCGCCGAGGAGGCCGAGATCTCCCAGGAGGAGCTCACCGCCAAGAACGCCGAGAAGGCCGCCAAGCTCAACGACGCCTTCCAGGGCAAGGCCGATGCCAAGAGCGTTGCCGCCGGCGCCGCAGCCGAGGCCGTGAAGGCCGACGCCCTTGCCGCTTCTGCAGCACCCGCTGCCGAGGCAACGACCGCCAGCGACCTCAACGGCAAGCGCGTGCTCGTGCTCTGCCAGGGTGGCGGAACCTCGGGTCTGCTCGCCAACGCGCTGGCCAAGGCTGCCAAGGAGCGCGGCATCAATCTGGAGACCGCTGCCGAAGCCTATGGCAACCACGTCGACATGCTCCCCGACTTTGACCTGGTCGTCCTGGCCCCGCAGGCAGCCAGCTACCTGGCCGACCTGCAGAAAGACTGCGAGCGTGTGGGCAACAAGTGCGTAGCCTGCCGTGGCAAGCAGTACATCGAGCTCTCCCAGAACGGCGACAAGTCTCTCGCCTTCGTCTCCGAGCAACTATCGAAGTAAGTAACGCCCAGGGCCAGCCGACCATCAACAGCCGGTTGGCCCTTCGATTTAGACGATTGGATCATCATGTCCGTTAATCCTGCTAGCGTCACCAACCCGCCTGCGCAGTTTCCCGAGGACTTTGTCTTTGGCGGCGCCACTGCTGCCTACCAGGTAGAGGGCGAGACCCGCACTCACGGTAAGGGCAAGGTTGCCTGGGACGACTTCCTGGAGGCCCAGGGGCGCTTTTCCCCCGATCCCGCTTCGGACTTCTATAACCAGTACCCCGTCGACCTGGAGCTGTGCGAGGAATTCGGCATCAACGGCATCCGCCTCTCCATCGCTTGGAGCCGCATCTTCCCCAACGGCACCGGCGAGATCAACCCCGAGGGTGTCCAGTTCTACCACGATCTCTTCGCCGAGTGCCACAAGCACCACGTTGAGCCGTTTGTCACGCTGCATCACTTTGACACGCCGCTGCCCCTCTTTGAGAAGGGCGACTTCCTCAACCGCGAGACCATCGACGCCTTTGTGGACTTTGCCACCTTCTGCTTTAAGGAGTACGCCAACCAGGTGACCTATTGGTTCACCTTTAACGAGATCTGGGCGGACGCCTCCAACACCTACATCGAGGGCACCTTCCCCGGTGGCGTCAAAGCGCATCTTGCCGAGGCCTTTCAGTGCGAGCACAACATGATGCTCGCCCACGCCAAGGCTGTGCTGGCCTTCCACAACGGCGGCTTTAAGGGCAAGATCGGCGTCATCCAGTCGCTGGAGTTTAAGTACCCCCTCAACGAGAACGACCCCGCCGACATCAAGGCCGCCAACAACGAGCACGTGCTGCAAAACCAGTTCCTGCTCGACGCCACCTTCCGCGGCGACTATGCCCCCGACACCCTCGAGTGCGCCAACCGCCTGGCCGCCATCTCGGGCGGCACCATCGAGATTCTGGACGAGGACCTCGAGATTATGCGCGAGGCAGCGCTCTACAACGACTACTTGGGCGTTAACAACTACCAGTGCCGCTTCCTCAAGGCTTACGATGGCGAGAACGACCTGCACCACAACGGTACGGGCGAGAAGGGCACCGGCCGCTGGCGCGTTAAGGGTATTGGCGAGCATGTGAACAAGCCCGGCATCCCCACCACCGACTGGGACTGGATCATCTATCCCGAGGGCCTGTTCGATCTGCTCGTCTACATTAAGCAGCGCTACCCCAACTACAAGCAGATTTTCATTACCGAAAACGGTATGGGCTACAAGGACCCCTACAAGAACGGCTTTGTGGACGACCAGCCGCGCATCGACTACATCGAGCAGCACCTGCGCTGGCTGCTTAAGGCCATGGAGGTAGGCGTCAACGTGGGCGGCTACTTCCTGTGGAGCCTGCAGGATCAGTTCTCCTGGACCAATGGTTACAACAAGCGTTACGGCTTCTTCTACGTTGACTTTGAAACCCAGAAGCGCACGCCCAAGGCAAGCGCCTACTGGTACAAGCACGTGGCGCAGACCCGTCGTCTGGACTAGCGACTTGCAGTTGGCGTAATTGCCCTGCTCACATAACTTGTCCCCATTTCTCAACCGGGGTCGGCACGTCACACGGCGCGCCGCCCCCGGTCTTTTTGTGCAGGTCGGAAGCCGTTTGTCTCGATCTGTAACATCCAGCCGAGCTTTTCAGTCCCAACTGTTACAGATTGAGATGAAAGGGACCGACCAGGCCGAATTGTCTCAATCTGTAACACTAAAACCGGTTTTGGACGTCTAGCTGTTACAGATTGAGACAAACTCACAGGTCAGCCCCCTGTATCTCCCTCCGTTCTTGCTAGCAGATGACCTGCGTGTGCTCCTCGATGGCGGCGCGATCTCCATCAGCAATACCCGGTTCGCACACCACGGCGTCTAAATTGTCCAGACGGCAGAAGGTGTAGAAGTCGCGCTTGCCGATCTTGCTGGAGTCGGCGATCAGATAGCGCGAGTCGGCCTTGCTAAAGGCGAGCTGCTGGATGCGGCCCTCTTCCATGTTAGACGTGGACACGTCGCCGTTCAAAATGCCGTTGGCGCCGATATAGGCCGCGTCGATTCCCAGCGCGCGCAGGGTATCCTCGGCCATGGGCCCCACAAAGGCGGCGGTGCGGCGGCGATACATGCCACCCACGAGGCACAGGTCGCAGTCTTCGCGCGCCTCGAGCAAGTTAAACACCGAAAGCGAATTGGTCACAATGCGCAGGCGAAACGCCGGCAGCATCGAGGCCATCTGCTCAACCGTGGTGCCCGTACCCAAGAAGATGGTCGAGCCTTCCTCGATAAGCTCCACAGCGCGGCGCGCGATCTGCAGCTTTTCCTCGGCATGCTTAGTGCGCTTTTCGCTGTGCGAATACTCATGGCGCAGCATAGCGTGGGGACGGCCCTGTGCACTGCGGGCTCCGCCGTGCACGCGCTCGATCTCGCCTAGGCTCGCAAGTTCCTCAAGGTCGCGGCGGATCGTCATGTCCGAGACACCTAACGCATCAGAAATCTCTTTTACCGAGACCGTCCCCTGTTCCTCGAGCAGCTGACGAACCTTATCCTGACGCTCCGCCTTGATCATTTTTACTCCTTTGAGTGGTTTTGTTCGCATTTATAGTAATCGAACATTTATGCTCACTCACCCTAAACGGTCGGTTTTTCCCGGTGAACGGTAGGATAGTAAACGCCAA
>CABUDB010000157.1 GCA_902490245.1 uncultured Collinsella sp. | reverse complement strand
AGGCCCGCCATGCTTCTTATGTGCAGCAAAGGTAATCCTGCTAAAATACAAAGCGCTCATGTAGTTTAAACGCACGACGATAAGGAGCACCAGTGGGTAACCACTTCCGTACCTCCGGTGCGGGCGACGATGCCCCCAAGACGCAGACAGGCGTCCAGGGCAGTCGTTTCGCCACTCCGGATTCAGAGGGTCAGCCTGTTGCTCAGGCCCCCGCTCAGCCGGCAGATCAGGCACAGCCGGCATCCGATCCCTTTGCCTACAATCCCACCAGCGATGTCGCGCTTTCCGGCACGGCGGGTTTTGAGCCCGTTCAGGCCGTGACCGCTCGCGTGGAGCAGCCTCAGGCTGGCGCCGCCACGCCGCAGCCTACCATGGCCGGCATTCCCGACCCCATGGCCCCTGCGACGCCGGTTCCTCAGCCTGCGCAGTCCGGTCTCTTTGCCGCTATTCCCGATCCCACGCAGCCTGCTGCCCCGGTGGTCGAGAGCGATCAGGCCGCCGAGGTCGCAAGCCTCGATAACGCGCTCAACAACCCCGATTTTACGTCGGTGTTTGCGCCCATCGATCCGCAGGCTAGCCGCAAGAAGATGGCCAAGCAGGCCGGTGTCGAGCCCGTCATCCTTATGGAGCACGTCACCAAGATCTACCCGGCGCAGCCCAACAAGCCCGCGCTCGACGACATTAACATCGAGATCTATCCGGGCGAGTTCGTCTTTTTGGTCGGTCACTCCGGCTCGGGCAAGACCACGCTGCTGTCGACGCTCAACCGCGACGTCAAGCCCACAAGCGGTCGTATTTTGGTCGCCGGCCAGGACCTCATGAAGATCAAGAACCGCAAGGTCCCATTCCTGCGTCGTCAGATTGGTGCCGTGTTCCAGGACTTTAAGCTCCTGCCGCAAAAGACCGCCTATGAAAACGTGGCGTTTGCCCTGCAGTGCATCGGCAAGCCCAAGGGCGTCATCCGCAGCCAGGTGCCCGAGGTGCTGCGTCTGGTCGGTCTGGCCGATCAGATGGACTCGCTGCCCGATCAGCTTTCCGGTGGCGAGCAACAGCGCGTGGCCGTTGCCCGCGCTATGGTCAACCGTCCGCCGCTGCTGATCTGCGACGAGCCCACGGGTAACCTCGACCCGGCGATCTCGCTGGGCATCATGAAGCTGCTCGAGCGTATTAACCGCACCGGCACTACCGTGATCGTCGCCACGCACGACCGCGAGATGGTCGATAGCATGCACCGTCGCGTGATCGCCCTCGAGGGCGGCCACGTTATCCGCGACCAGGAGAGGGGAGGTTACGGCAACTATGGCACCAACTAACGTGGGCTACTCCTTCAAAGAGGCAATCAGTCACTTCTTCCGTAACTGGACTACCTCGCTCGGCGCCGTCATCACGATCTTCCTTTCGCTGTTTATCATCGGCCTGTTCATCATGGGCTCCGCGATGCTGAACTCCGTGATCGGCACCGTCGAGGATCAGGTTGTCATCAACGCGTTCATTAGCGATGACGCCGATCAGGCCGATGTCCAGGCTTTTGAGGCCGAGCTTAAGACGTGGAATAACGTCAAGTCCGTGACCTATAAGGACAAGGACGACGCGCTGGCCGAGTATACGAGCAAGATGTCGGGCAACGCCGACGCCACCATGAGCGCGCTCGATGGCCAGAACCCGCTGCCGGCTTCGTTTGCAATTGAGATGGACGATCCGTCCAAGGTCGAAAGCACGGCCCAGAAGCTCAAGAAGAACGCCGACTTCCAGAAGATCGCGGATGACGGCGACGTCAACGCGAGCGTGCTGTACGGCCAGGAGGAAGTGAGCCGCCTGTTCCAGGTGACCAACTACATCCGCATCGCCGCCGTGGTTCTCGTTGGCCTTTTGACCTTTATCGCATTCATCTTCATCAACAACACGATTCGCCTGTCCATCACGGCGCGTCGTCGTGAGATTGCGATTATGCGTCTGGTCGGCGCCAGCAACGGCTTCATTCGCGGCCCGTTTATCACCGAGGGCGTACTGCAGGCCATTTTGGGCTCGCTGCTTTCCATCGGCGTTCTGGAGCTGCTGCGCAATCTGATGATTCCGCGTTTGCAGGAGAGCATCGGCTGGATGTCGTTTGCCCTGCCGATGCAGTACTACCTGGTGACCTATGCTGCGCTGATTCTGGTCGGTGTGATTATCGGTCTCTTTGGTTCTGCCATAGCCATGCGCCGCTACCTGCGCGTGTAGGCATGTCTGGAATTCATCCCTTCCAACGGGTCGTCTCTTATGGGGCGGCCCGTTTTTTGATCTCTAGGGGACGGCAGGAAAGCGAATCATTTGGGTAGACTCTTTGGAGTTCGTCATCGATAGCAAGGAGGCGCCATGGGGCGCAATAACAAGCATAAGCGCGGTGCTCGCAATAAGCGTGGGCCGGTGCGCAGCGAACGCCGTCCGAGCCTGACCGGGCGCGTGCAGCTCCATGAGCATGGCGCCTATGTCATAACCGAGAGCGGCGACTACAAGGTTATGGGCCGCGGTAAGCGCGAGATCATGGATGGCGATACCGTTGCCGTGAGCATTAAGAACAGCCCGCACGGTGAGCGGCGCGCCGTGATCGAAGGCGTGGTTGAGCGCGCAGCCATAAGCGTGGTGGGTACGTACCAGACCGCTGGTCCGCTCGGTGTGATCGAGCCGCTCGATTCGCGCCTGAAGGCCGACTTCTTCATTCTGCCCGAGGATACCTCGGCGGATCGTCTGGGCGTCCACCCGGGTGATGCCGTTGTCGCGCGCATTTTGACCTACCCGACGCGCCTGGAATCGGGCACCGTGACGATCGAACGCCGCATTGGCGGAGATGACGCGCCCGATTTGGGCGTTCAATACGTGATGGCGCGTTACGGCTATACCGATAGCTATCCCGAGGCCGCGCTGGACGAGGCCGAGGGGCTTTCGCTCGATGTGTCCGCGGCGCTTAAGGACCCGCTCCGCCGCGATCTGCGCGACCGCTTTGTCATCACGATCGACCCGGTCGACGCGCGCGACTTTGACGATGCCATTTCGCTTGAGCGCACGCCCGAGGGTGGCTACAAGCTGGGTGTGCATATCGCTGACGTTTCTCACTATGTGGCTTGGGGCGGGCATATCGATCTTGAGGCTCGCCATCGTACGACATCGGTGTATCTGGCCGATCGCGTGCTTCCCATGCTGCCCGAGCGCCTGTCTAATGACCTATGCTCGCTTCGCCCTGACGAGGACCGTCTTGCGTTTACCGTTGACATTGAGCTCGATGCGCAGGGTCGCGTGCGGCATTACGATCCTTACCCCAGCGTGATTCGCTCGCGTGTGCGTATGGACTATGACGGCGCCGAGGCGCTGCTGGTGCGTGCCGGCGCGGTGGAGTATGGGGTGCTGGAAGGCGCCGCTGAGGATGTTGCGGCTGCTGAGGCCTCGCGCGAGGAGGCGCTTGAGCGCGGTCTTGCGTGCGAGGAAACTGCTCGCGGCTATAACGTCGACCTCGGCGATTTCCTTGTCGCCGCCAACGAACTCGCCGAACTTCGCCGTCGTATTCGTCGCGTCCGCGGCTCAGTCGATTTTGACACGGCCGAGATTCGCGCTCTATTGGACGAGGACGGAGTACCCGTGCAGATTGTGGCGCGTGAGCGTTCGTGTGCCACGTCGCTTATCGAGGAAGCCATGCTGCTCGCCAACGAGTGCGTTGCAGAGTGGCTGGCAGACCGTGATATCGAGGCCTGCTATCGCGTGCATGAGGATCCGAGCCCCGATAGCCTGCACGGTGCCGCCGTTGCGCTGGCGCAGCTAGGCATCATCGACGATCGCCGTGCTGCCGGTATCGCCCTGGGGAGTCCCGATGAGCTGCAGGCTGCAGTCGATGCTGCCGCCGGTACGGCCAACGCACCGCTCGTCAACACGCTGCTTCTGCGCAGCATGCAGCGCGCGCTGTACAAGCCGCGCAACGAGGGCCACTTTGCGCTCGCCGCGCCGTGCTACTGTCACTTTACGAGTCCCATCCGTCGCTACCCCGATCTGGTGGTGCACCGCGTACTCAAACTGCAGTTGGCCTATGAGCAGCTCGGCGGCAAGGACGCCTTGGTCCGTACGCCGCGGCTGATCGGCAAGGGGCGCGAGTCGCTGCCGCGCATTCTGCCGCAGATCTGCCGCGCATGCAGCGATGCCGAGCGCGCGGCAGATGCCGCCAGCCATGCGACGCAAAAGATTAAGATTGCCCAGTACTATGAGGACCGTCTGGGCGAGCGCTATGCCGGAACGGTCTCATGGGTCAGCAGTATGGGCCTGTTCGTACGCTTGGACCTGACGCAGGTCGAAGGCTTGGTTTCGATCAAGAGCCTGGGCAACGAGTGGTTCGAGTTCGACGAGGACGCGCTTACGCTGACGGGCGCCGACACGGGGACTCGCTATGAACTGGGCCAGCGCGTGATTATCGAGGTCTCGCGCGTCAATACCACGCGTGGGCACTTGGACTTTAAGCTTATCCATTAGCCAAATCCCGACTCATGGCGGGAGAGCGGAGGGCGGTCTTTCGGGGCCGCCCTCCGCATTTGGATCATGGCTACCTTGCCGTTTGCTCGGCCGCCCGCTTACCTGCTATTCGAGAGGTAAAACCTACCAAAAT
>CABUDB010000156.1 GCA_902490245.1 uncultured Collinsella sp. | reverse complement strand
TTGGACTTGGAGGGTGGGCTCGAGCGGGTAGTGCAAATAGACCGGCACCTCGCGGCCACATAGGAACGGCACGCCTACAAAAGCCGGGTGCACGCCCGACCATGCGCCGCAGGTGAGCACCGCGTCGCCCTTTTCCTCCGCCTCGTTAAAGAGCGCAAAGTCAAAACTGTCCACGTCGATCACGTCCACGCCGCCATCGGCCAAAAGATCGATGCGCAGGCTGTCCATGGCGTCGTTGCCGTGGCGCAGTACGCGCAGACGCATACCCTCCAAGTCGGCAACCGTAATGCGATTCTTGCGCGCCAGCGGGCTCGTGCGCGGCAGATCGATATAAAACGGCACGTTGACAATGCGGAGCTTTTGGCAGGCATCACCCCAGCGTGGGGTAGAAAAACTCGATTGCACCACATCGACCTCGCGGCCCAAGCTACGCATGACGGTCTCGCGCTCGTCGTAGAGATCGCTTACCGGCACGATTTCAAATCGCAGCGACGGTTCCAGATCGTGGATGCCCGACCACATCGACAGCGTTTGGCGCCCCGGGCACATCATCGACACGCCCAGGCGCACGGCACCGCCATCGCCCGCCGCGCGTCGGGCACGGCGCAGCGCGTCCTCGGACTGCCGCATGATCGAGCGCGCGTCGTCCACCAGTAGTGCGCCGGCCGGCGTCACTTTGACGCCCGAGTGCGAGCGTTCGAACAGCGTGATGCCGAACTCGGCCTCGAAGCCCGACACCTGCTTGACGAGCGCCGGAGTCGACACGCGCAATTGTGCCGCCGCACGCGAGAAGCTTCCCAGCTCCGCAGCGGCCGATATGGCCTCAAGTCGTCGATCGTACACGTCAATCTCCCGTTTTCGCGCCCGTGGCCACATGGTGCCACAGGAGGTTGTTTTCGCAGGTCATGCGCTCAATTGAGAATAAACTGCATCGCACAGTGTATACCTATGGTTAACGCCATTCTAACAAATATGCAATTCACCTGCGCAAATGCAAAGCATACGATAACCAGCGAAAACCACGTGGGTCGGTTAATGGGAGCGACCCACCGGGAGGCATAAGAAGGGAAGTTCCTATGAGCAATTGGCTTAAGCTCGAGGGCGATGTCTGCGCTGTGACTGGAGCGCTCGGCGGCATGGGCGTCGAGATTTGCCGCGAGTTCGCCCGCAATGGCGCCAACGTCGTCCTGCTCGACCTGGACGAGGAGAAGGTCAAGGCCGCTGCCGCCGACCTCGCTGCCGAGTTTGGCATCCATGCCGAGGGCTACAAGATGAACGCCACCGACGAGGCCGAGGTTCAGGCCGCCGTCGACGCCACCATCGCCAACTTCGGCCGCGTCGACGTTCTCGTCAACACCGCCGGCATCCTGCGCTTCGCAGCCATGGAGGACCTGCCGCTGAGTGACTGGGAGCAGGTGCTCAACGTCAACCTCACCGGCTACTTCATCACCTCGCAGCGCTTTGGTCGCGAGATGATCAAGGCCGGCCAGGGCCGCCTGGTTCACATCTCCACCGTCGCCAGTCACTCCCCCGAAACGTTCTCGGGCGTGTACAGCTCCACCAAGGCGGGCGTCAACATGATGTCCAAGATGCTGGCTGCCGAGTGGGGTCCCTACGGCGTGCGTTCCAACTGCGTCGAGCCCTGCTTTGTCAAGACACCCATGTCGGCAAGCTTTTACGCCGATCCCGAGGTCGAGAAGAGCCGCAGCCGCCTCATCGCCGCGCGTCGCATCGGCGAGGTCAGCGATATCGCCAACGCCGTCATGTTCCTGGCGTCCACGCGCTCAGACTTTACCACCGGCGACGCCATCAAGGTCGACGGCGGCTTCTCCAACATGATGGGCGACCTCACCGCCAAGCCCGGCGGCCGTCGCGCCTATGCCGACAACTATCTTAAGAACAAGGGCGTCGAGCTCTGGTCCGATGAGTCCGGCGTCGCAAAGCCGACTGACCAGTAAACAAGCCCGGTAGAAAGGGACGCGTGGCAAGCACCTAGGCGGCGTTTGCCCCTCCCCTCCCCCGTATCGATTAGAAAGAGTCCAATGGCTTCCACCAACTCCAACAAGGGTCGCGCCGTCGTGCTTTCCGCCGCGTGCGTCACCATGTTCTTCATCAGCTCCATCGCGCTGTATTCCGTTGTGAGCAAGAACCTGCTCGCCGTCTATCCCGAGTGGTCCAGCGCTCTTACCTGGGCTTTCCCGGTCTTTCAGACCATCATGGCCGTGACGGGTATCTTCGCCGGTCGCATCTCCGATAAGATCGGCCCCCGCAACGTCGTGATCGCCGCCGCCGTGTGCTACGGCCTGGGCTGGTTCATGTCCGGCACCGTCACCGAGCCGTGGCAGTTCTACCTGTGGTTCTCGCTCGTCGCCGCCATAGGCAACGGCCTGGGTTACAACCCCGCGCTCACCACCGGCCAAAAGTGGTTCATCGACAAGAAGGGTCTCGCCTCCGGCATCACCCTGGCCGCTTCGACCGCCGGTCCCGCCGTGCTGTCCCCGGTGCTCGCCTCGCTGCTCATCCCGAGCCTGGGCATCTTTGGCGCCCTTAAGGCACTCGGCGTCATCTTCTTTGTGATGATCGCCGCCTCCGCCCTGTTCCTGAAGGCCCCCGAGACCGGCTGGCTGCCCGAGGGCTTCGAGGCCCCCAAGGGCGGCGCACACGCCGGCACCTTCGGTGACCTCACCCCGGGCGAGATGGTCAAGACCCCGCGCTTCTGGGTCCTCATCCTCACCTTCGCCTTTGCCGCCACCGCAGGCACCCTGCTCGTGGGCAAGGTTGCCTCCATCGCCGCCGTCCAGCTCTTCGCCGACCCCACGAGCGCCGCAGCTGTCGCCCTCGGCGGTGTGGTGGTCTCCGTCAACACCTGCGCCAACCTGGTCGGCCGTCTGTCCTTTGGCCAGATCATCGACAAGCTCGGCGCCTACAAGTCGCTGCTCATCAGCCTGGTCGTCACCATCGTCGCGCTCGTCATCATGTCGATGAGCTTTACGCAGAGCATGTTCTTTGTGGCGCTCGCCCTGCTCGGCTTTAGCTTTGGCGCCCTGCTCGTCATCTACCCGCCGCTCACCGGTGGCGCCTTTGGCACCAGCAACATCGGCGTCAACTACGGCATCATGTTCCTGGGCTACGCCGCTTCCACCTGGATCAGCCAGCCCATCACTGCCGTGCTGTATCACGCCGAGGCCGGCAGTGCCGCCTACCAGCAGTCCTTCTACGGCGCCATCGTGATCGCCGCCATCGCCGTCGTGCTCACCGTCTACATGATGGTCTCCGACAGCAAGAAGAAGTCCGCCTAGTTTTACCGATGCGACAAAGGGACAGTCCCTTTGTCGCATTCCACCGCCACCAGTATTAAGGAGTCGAAATGTCTGAGCTCAACCCCGTCCGCATTGCCGTTATCGGCGCCGGCGCCATGGGCCGCAACCACATCCGCTTTGTCACCGAGGAGCCCGAGGCCGAGCTCGTCGCCATCGCCGACGCCTTTGAGGGCGCCCGCGCCACGGCCGAGGCCGCCGGCGCGCCGTTTTATACCGATCCCGCCCAGATGATGGACGAGGTCAAGCCCGAGGCCGTCATCATCGCCACCCCCAACGACCTGCATCTGGGCGTTGCCCGCGAGGCCGTGAAGCGCAACATCGTGCCGCTGGTCGAAAAGCCGATCTCCAACGATCTCGAGGATGCCCAGGCCTTCGCCGCCGAGGCCGAGACCGCCGGTGTGCCCGTGCTCGTGGGCCAGCACCGTCGCCACAACCCCTTCGTCAACAAGGCCAAGGAGATCATCGAGTCCGGCGAGCTGGGCAAGCTCACCGTGTCGAGCTTCCACTACATGATCTATAAGAACGACGAGTACTTTGACGTCGAGTGGCGCCGCAAGAAGGGTGCCGGCCCGATCCTGGTCAACCTGGTGCACGACGTCGACCTGCTCCGCTACCTGCTGGGCGAGCCCATTGCCGTCCAGGGCATGCAGTCCAGCGCCGCCCGCGGTTTTGAGACCGAGGACTCCGCCGTGGTCAACGTTCGCTTTGCCGACGGCGCGCTCGCGAGCATGACCATCTCCGACGCCACCGCCAGCCCCTGGAACTGGGAGGCGACCGCTCGCGAGGATCCGCAGTACCGTCCCTTCGACGCCGACGCCTACTTTATCGGCGGAACCTTGGGCGCCCTTTCGCTGCCCCGCCTGCACCAGTTCTCCTACGACGGCGCCTCCAACTGGCACAAGCCGCTGCAGATGGAGATTCCGGCCGTCGACCCAGCGCTGCCGCACAAGATGCAGCTCAAGCACTTTGTAAAGGTTGTCCGCCGCGAGGTCGAGCCCGTCGTGACGCCGGCCGACAACGTCAAGACGCTCACGCTTCTCAACGCCATCAAGGAGGCCGCCGAGACCGGCCAGCTCGTCGAGCTGTAATGCCTTAAGAGCGGCCGCGGCAGAAACCCCATGCCGAGTCCCTCGGTCCGTCACAAATAAGCCCCTCTTCTTTGCCCCACGAGCATCCTCCTGCCCGCGGGGCATTTTGCTACCTTGCCGACGATTTTTCTGGAGCAGGAGCCATTTTGTACCTCGGATTGATTCGTTCGCCACGAAATCAAAACAGGACCTAAAGACGACTGACATCCCGACTACCGCAAATTTACCGGCA
>CABUDB010000155.1 GCA_902490245.1 uncultured Collinsella sp. | reverse complement strand
ACAAATTTGCGTTGACTTTAGGTAACTAAAGTTTCATACTGCGTTTCATCCACTGGGGGATGTGAACCGCACGGATCGTTCGCATCATGATTGAAGAGGATTTCTCAGACATGTTCACGCATCAGCTAAACATTATCAGCGTAGTAATTATCTGATGCGGGTTAGCACATACAGCTAGCCCGTACGATAACGGGCGGCTGATGAAGATGAGGGCCGTCGAGCGCAACCGACGGCCCTCATTTTTTATGTCTAGGAAGTTCTTTTTAGAGGAGGAAATGTAATGAACGGAGTTTTGCTCATGGTTGTGGCTGCGGCGGTGCTCGCCTGCGGCTATCTGGGCTACGGCCGCTGGTTGGCCAACAAGTGGGGCGTTGACAAAGAGGCCCTCACGCCGGCCAAGCGCATGAAGGACGGCAAGAGCTTCTCGCCTGTCTCCGCCTTCACCGCGTTCTCGCACCAGTTCAGCTCGATCTGCGGTGCCGGCCCCGTCACGGGTACGATTGTCGCCATGTCCTTTGGCTGGCTGCCCGTCGTGCTCTGGGTCCTCGTCGGCGGCATCTTCTTTGGCGCCGTCCACGACTTTGGTGCCCTGTATGCCTCGATGAAGAACAACGGCAAGTCGCTCGCTCAGCTCATCGAGAAGTACATCGGCAAGACCGGCCGTCGCCTGTTCCTGCTGTTCTGCTGGCTGTTCTGCATCATCGTCATCGCCGCTTTCACCGACATGGTTTGCAAGACGTTCATGTTCACTCCGGTCGTTGACGCTTCTGACGCTGCTACCGGTGCCGTCGACTTCACCAAGTCCTATGCCGCCGGCTGCGCTGGTACCATCTCCATCCTGTTCACCTTCGTCGCTATCGCCTTTGGTTGGGCACAGAAGAAGTTCAACCTCACCGGTGCCGCCGAGTTCGTTACCGGTGTGGTACTCATGGTTCTCATGTTCGCCGTCGGTATGCAGTTCCCGGTCTACCTGGACAAGTTCCAGTGGTTCGCCGTCGTCATGGTCTACCTGGTCTTCGCTGGCGCTATGCCCATCCAGATGCTCAAGACCCCTCGTGACTACCTCACTTCCATCATGATGATCGTCATGATCGTCTGCGCTGTCCTCGGTATCGTCGTCCTGGGCGTTAACGGTCAGGCCACCATCACCGCTCCGGTCTTCACCGGCTTTAGCAATGCCTCGGGCATGATGTTCCCGGTCCTGTTTGTCTCCGTTGCTTGCGGCGCTCTCTCCGGTTTCCACAGCCTCGTTTCTTCCGGTACCTCCTCTAAGCAGGTCGAGAAGGAGCAGGACGCCGTCAAGGTCGGTTACGGCGCCATGATCGTCGAGTCCTTCGTCGGCATCCTTGCCATCATCGTCGCCGGCATCATGTTCTCCGACATGAACACCGCCGGTACGGGCGCCCTCAACGCCGGTGTCGCTTCCACCCCGTTCCAGATCTTCGCCGCTGGCATCTCCCGCGGTATGCAGGCCTTCGGTGTTGACGGCACACTCGCTACCGTCTTCATGACCATGAACGTCTCCGCTCTGGCCCTGACCTCGCTCGACGCCGTCGCCCGCATCGCTCGCACCTCGTTCTCCGAGTTCTTTGCCCAGACTAACGATGCCCTGGCCATCGAGTCCAAGGCCGGCTACATGAAGGTCCTCGGCAACCCCTGGTTCGCCACGGTCGTTACCCTGCTTCCCGGTCTCGCCCTCGCCTTTGGTGGCTATGCCAACATCTGGCCGCTCTTTGGTGCTTCCAACCAGCTGCTCGGCGGTATGACCATGATCACCCTCGCCGTGTTCTGCAAGTGCACCGGCCGCAAGGGTTGGATGCTCTACGTGCCCGTCGTCTTCCTGCTCTGCTGCACCTTCACCTCGCTGGTCCAGAGCGCCATGGGCTGCATGACCGCCGTCCAGGCTTACGGCTTCTTCGGCACCATCCCGGCTACCGCCACCACGGCCGCCGTCTCCGTTGCCGCTACCAAGGGCCTGCAACTCGTCTTTGCCGTCCTGCTGATGGTCCTGGGCCTCATCGTCGCCGTCAACTGCCTCAAGGAGTTCTTCGGCAAGGAGGCCGGTTCCATGCCCGACGAGGAGCCCGAGTGGTCCGAGATGGGCAAGGCCGAGTACGGTCGCGCCGCTGCCGCTGAGGCTCCTGCCGACGCCGAGGCCGCCAAGGCCTAGTCAGCTTGATGGACTAACCGTTCCATCCATATGACTCGGAAAGACCGGGTCCGCGACTTCGCGGGCTCGGTCTTTTTTTTCATGCGAAAGCGGGTGACGCTCGAGTGTTCTCGCAGATGTTTTGCGTGAATAAGGGCGCGCGTTGTACCATATAAACGTATATGTGTACATATGAAAGGGGCCCCGTGGCCAAGACGGTATATTCCGATAATCAAAACAATGTCGATGCTTTGGCTGAGCGCCTGAGCAGCCAGACGTCGCTTTCTGCCGAGCGCGCCAAGCTGGTTGCCTACGACCTGCTCTGCCGCAAGGCGCTCAAGATCAAGTCGAGCGCGCTGGCGCAGATTTTCCATTCCGTCGATAAGGAATGCAACACCAAGGTGATGCGCGACGAACTCATCGCGGCAAAGATCGTTACCAAGATCGAGGGCAGCGGCATTAACGGGCGCCCGGCGTTCTATACCATCAATGCCGAGATCCGCGATGCCCAGGAGCAGCCTGCCGAGTCCGTCGAAGATTTTGTCGTCGAGGATTTCGCTGACGTGCCTGCTGTGGAAGAAGTTGCTCCGCGTGAGCATGTCGATACCGATGAGTTGCTCGATGAGAACGTCGTGCGTGCCTTTACGGCCAAGGCAGGACGCGGCGGTTTTGGCGGGGGCGGCAAGCGCGATGCACAGCGCCGCGCCCAGCAGGAGCGCTTCCGTCGCGCCGTTGCTCGAAAGGGCGAGACGGATGCCGAGGCTGTTGAGACCGAGGTTGCTGCCGAGTCGCAGAGGCCCGCGAAGGAGCAAAAGCCCGTGGAGGCCCAGGAGCCCCAGCGTCGCCGTGGTGCCCACTTTAAGGCTGCGCAGCAGGATGTCGCGCATGAGGTTGAAGAGCCTTCCGAGGCTGCAGACGATGTTGAGGAGTCTGCCAAGAAGGCTCCGGGTTCATGCCGTCCCGGGCGTGGTTTTGCGAGGCGCGCGTATCCCGTAAGGCGTCAGGAGAAGGGCGAGCCGGCTTCGACCGCTCAGGCCGAGACGGCCGAACAAACCGAGAAAACCGTTGAGCCGGCGGCTCGCGAGCAGCAACCTTCCGAGTCGCAGCCTGCGGCTGACACTGAGGTCAAAGCTCAACAGACCGCTGATAAGCAGGCTGGGGAGAGCGCCTCAGGCAAGCCCCGCCGTCGTCGTCACCGCGGCGGTCGTGGCTCAAATGCCGAGGCCGCGGCCGAGAAGACAGCGACACAAAACGGAGATGAGAAGGCCGAGACTCCGGTGGATCAGGTCAAGCGCCAGCCGGCGAAGGAGGCCAAGTCCGATCGTCCGCAAAAGCGCTCGTCTGCGCCCAAGCAGGAACGTAATACCCGGGCAGATTCCAAGCGTAAGCCTCATGCACAGGCTGAGCCTGCCGCGGCTGATAGTGCTACCCAGCAGCCCGAGTCGGCCGTCCACGGCGAGGTATCGGCGTTTGCCCTTGCCCGCGTTTTGGGCAGGCAGCTGCTCAAAGTTGTCCCTACGCCTACGGCGCTCTCTAAGATCAAGGAGCAGCAGACTCAAATTGTTAAGGTCGAGGGCAAGGACGGCAAAAAGGCGCCGCAGCGCACTCAGCACAACGAGATGTCCAACCGCAAGATTGCCGAGGAAATCGCAATCATCCAGGCTTGGATCGAGCAAAACCGAGGTGCCGATACGCCGGTTGCCTCGCGCCGCCAGCGTGCCTACCAGATTTTTAACGATGAGAAGGCCTTTGACGGCAAGCACGGCGAGCGCCTAATTCGGCGTATGACCGAAAAGGGCATCAGCATGCAGGCGATTAAGGTCGCCCCCAACCGCCCCGTTCACTTTACGGGTTTCTTTACGCTGGGCGCCGATAAGCCGTTCATTATGGTCGAGAACCTGGACACCTACGACGAGATCGTCAGGCTGCTGCGTGGCCGCAAGCACGCCAAGCTCTTTGGCATCAAGGTGGGCGGCGTGATTTTTGGCGGCGGATGCAAGGCGAGCGTCTCGCATGCCCTGGACGATTATCTGGCCGAGATCGGCTATCGCTTTAACTACGTCTACTACGTGGGCGATATCGACCGCGAGGGCGCGCGCATCGTCGAGCAGGCTCGCAATGCCAATGTGGTTGAGATTCGCCTGCATGCCGGTATGTACCGCGCCATGCTCGCCGAGCATAAGCGTCGCGTGAAGGCCGGCGGCGAGTGCGAGCGCGCGGCTGCCAACCAGGGCGTGCCGCAGAACTTGGCGGCGACGATCAAGGATCTGCCCATGGTCACGCGCGTGCAGTTCCGCAATGTGCTACGTGAAGGCGGGCGCATTCCGCAGGAGATTCTGATGACCGCCGACTATCGGGATGGCGACTCGGGAAGCTTCGACCGCATGCTGAACAACTAAATTCCGCCGGCCCCGGGAGAGCGGGGACACCGGCTTAGGTTTCCTGCTCTACAGTCCTGCTCACGACGGAGGCCACATTAAGTGGCCTCCTGTT
>CABUDB010000154.1 GCA_902490245.1 uncultured Collinsella sp. | reverse complement strand
ATAATGGCTGAAAAATACGACGATCTGGCCAGATCCATACTCGAGAACGTAGGCGGCACAGAGAACGTCGCCAGCGTCGCGCACTGCATCACGCGCGTGCGCTTCAAACTCAAGGACGAGTCCCGCGCCAACACTGCCAAGATCGAGGCCCTCAAGGGCGTCATCCAGGTCATCCAGGCCAACGGCCAGTACCAGGTGGTCGTGGGTAACATCGTCGAGGACGTCTACGACGCGGTCCTGGAGGCCGGCAACTTCTCGGGCGGCGCAAGCGCCGACGACGAGCCCCAGGGCGATAAGACCGTTGCCTCCGTCGTCATCGACCTCATCTCTGGCATCTTCCAGCCCATCCTGGGACCGCTTGCCGCCGCAGGCATCATGAAGGGACTGCTTGCCCTCATCACCTACTTCGTCCCGGCCTTTGCAAACGACGGCCTCTACACGCTGCTCTACACCGTGGCTGACGGCTTCTTCTACTTCCTTCCCGTCGCCCTGGCGTTCAGTGCCGCGCGCAAGTTCCGCATGAACGAGTTCACCGGCGTGGCAATCGGCGTGGCGCTTCTCTACCCGACGATGGTCGCCCTGACCTCGGGCGAGGCGCTCGGCAGCATCGACCTCGGCGTGGCCGGCACGTTCTCGTGGTACGCCACCGCCCTCGGGCTCCCCATCATCATGCCCGTGTCCGGCTACGTGAGCTCGGTGATCCCCGTCCTTCTCATGGTGTGGTTCGGCTCTATCCTTGAGCGCTGGCTCAAGAGCTGGATGCCGGCTGCGCTCAAGATGTTCCTTGTCCCGCTCGCCACGATGACGGTCTCCATCGTCTTGGGCTACCTCATCATCGGCCCGGTGGCCACCCTCATCACCAACCTGCTGAGCGCGGCATTCTCGTTCATCTTCCAGCTCCCCGTGGTTGGTTCCGTCCTGGGCAGCGCCCTGGTTGGCGGACTGTGGATGTGCCTCGTCATCTTTGGCTTCCACTGGAGCCTCATCCCCATCTCCATCATGAATCTGAACACCCTCGGCCACGACAGCGTGCTCGCCGCCACCATCGGCCACGGGTTCACGCTCGGAGCGGTCATCTTTGCCATGTACCTCAGAAACAAGGACGAGCGCTTCCGCGGCATCGCCCTTCCCGCGATGATCTCCGCCTTCTTCTTCGGCGTCACCGAGCCGGGCATCTACGGCATCGCCCTCCCCAACAAGCGCGCGTTCGTCGTGGCATGCCTGAGCTCCGCCGTGGGCGGCGCCATCGTGGGAATGACTGGCGCTCTCATGTACATCTCGGGCGGCCTCGGCGTCTTCAACCTGCTCAACTTTATCGACGGGACCCCTGGTGGCGCCGGGATCTCCCACATGATCTTCGCGATCATCGCCTCGCTCGTCTCTGCCGTCCTGGCCTTTGTTATCGAGTTCATCACCTACCGGCCCAACGACGATGAGGAAGGCACCCGCTAGCCTGCGCCCTCCTCAATCAGCTCTATGTAATTGAGGGGCAGTTGAGGTGGGTGAGGGCCGAGGGCGATCAAGGTGGCCGCCCTCGGCCCGGGACAACCTGCCAGAAGGCGTTTAGCTTTCTCGGGCGGCGCTGAAATGAACTGCGCCCCGATACTTGGACGGGTCAATTAGCGGCCTATGCCGCACATGGGGACTGATTTCGGAACTCCTCCGGGGTCAGTCCCTTTTGCTTAACCCGCCTCCTCTTGTTCCAGTGAACGGTATAGGCTTCGAGGTCCCGCTTGAACTCCTCGAAGCTCCGCCACGTCCGGCTCCTGTAGAATTCGTCCTTCAGGCGCCCGGGCAGCAGCTCCGTCGCATGAGCTTGCCCTCGCACGCCGCCGGCCCCGGCCGGGTCCGGGCACCCTTCGGCCTCCCGCTGGCCTTCGGCGCGCCCGCACCCCCTGTCGCAAAGCTCTGCTGCAAGAGTCCTCAGCGTGGCGTCGTGCCTGACTCTCCCGTCCATAAAGAAGCCCCCATTTCTAATGTTCAAGAAATGAGGGGCGGTTCAATTTCGGGACGGGGATTAAATAATCATTCGGAGCAAATCTATTTTTATCCCCGTGCCAGAAAAATCATCGGGCGTGGTCTGGGGCAAACAGTCTAGTTGCGCTTGAGGTGGACGACGGTTTCGCAGTGGAAGGTTTGCGGGAACAGATCGACCGGCGTGATCTTGACGGGGGAGAAGGTACCTTCCTCGACAAAGCGCTTAAGGTCGCGTGCCAGGGTGGCGGGGTCGCAGCTCACATAGGCGACATCGCGGGCGCTCGTGCTGGCGATGAGGTCGATAGCCTCGGGCGCCAGACCTGCGCGCGGCGGATCGACTACCAGGACATCGGCGTCCTGATCGGGGAACTCGCGCACCGCGTCGCCGCCGATGACGTCGACGTTATCGAGTTTGTTGATCTCTAGGTTACGGCGCAGGTCGCGCACGGCCGGGCCGTAGGCCTCGACGGCGGCAACAAAGTCGCAGCGGCGGGCGAGCGGCAGGGTGAAGGTTCCAGCTCCGCAATACAGGTCCACGGCAAGTTCGTCTTCCTGCGGGTCGAGCGCCTCCATGACAAGCTCGATCAAAATCTCGGCACCCTTTGTGTCGACCTGGAAAAACGACGGGGCCGAAAGGCGCATCTGGCCGTCGGCGATGTTCTCGGTCCAGGAGCCCTCGCCGGCGAGCATCTCAACCTTGGAGACGCGGCGGGCCTTCTTCTCACCCTTGCTCATAACGCGCACTATGCTCGTGGGGTGTGCGGCGTCTGCCAGCACGCGCGAGACTTGCGAGCGCGGAAACGACCCCGTGGGCGTCCAGAGCGCGACCTCGAGCGCTTTGGTGCGACGCGAGGCGCGAATGCCCACGCGCTCCAAGCCCAGGTCGTGGCTGCCGCTCAGATAGTTAAGCGCGCCGACGACCGATTTGAGCGCCTTGGGAAAACGCTTATCGAACAGCGGGCACGAATCGACGGTCACGATCTTGCTGGGATCGACGCCGTGCATGCCAAGACGCACGCGGCCGTTTACAACGGTCGGTTCGAGCTCAATTTTATTGCGGTAGCCCCAATCGTCCTTGGTGTGGCGGATGGGCTGCACCAGCTCGTCGACTTGCTCAGGGGTGAACTTGCCGATGCGCTCGAGCGTGGAGCGCAGGTTTTGCTCCTTGGCGGCAAGCTGAGCGGTGCGCGAGAGATTGCCCCACGAGCAGCCACCGCAGACGCCCACGAAGGGGCAGGGAGGCTGAATTCGATCGGAGCTCGGCTCAAGAATCTCGGTGGCGCGGGCGCGCATAAACGACTTGCCGTCCTGCACGATTTCGGCCTCGACGGTATCGCCCGCCACGGCGCCCTGCACAAATACGGCCTTGCCGTTGTCGGCGTGCGCCAGACTATCGGCGCCATACGTCATCGATTCTATGGTGAGCTTCATATTCCTGCCTGTCATTCGCATTGTTGTCCGCAACCATGGTAGCAGGGAAAAGCGCCCGTACCTGAGGCATTCCTCAAATACGGGGCGCTTCTACAAACGTCTATTTCGTCTTGCCGGTAATGAGCGTCTTGAGTCCTAGGCCGATTAGGCCCAAGCCCATGCGCACGCGACCGGGGCGATGGCGCTCGATGGCTTTGGTCTTGCCGGCGGGTTTCTCGCGGCGGGCGCTTGCCTGGGGCGCGGGCTTGGCGGTCTGCGGCTGAGGCTGGGGTGTAGGCTCGGGCTCGGGCTCCAGGTCGGGCTCGATGACGGTCGCCTGGACCTTCTGTACCTTAGAGGCTGCCGGCTGTGGCTCGGGCTTGGGGCCCAGAACAGGTGCGGATTCCGGTTTTACTTTGGCGACGGGCTCCGAAGCCACGGCTGCGGACTCGGCGTTGCGATAAGCGCGCTCCAACAGGAACTCCTGCGAGTTAAAGGGCTTCTCACCCTCTTTTCGCTCTACGGGAACCCAGGTGCCGTCGCTCGTCAGGCTACGTGCCTTCACGTTGTCGCGCAGCTGCATACCCATGTACTCGTGCACCAGGGCGCGGCAGGTGGGGTCGAGCACGGGGAAGGCGATCTCCACGCGGTGCTCGGTGTTGCGTGTCATCATGTCGGCCGAGCTCAGATAGATCATGTCCGAGTCCACGCCAAAGGCGTAAACGCGCGCATGCTCCAAAAAGCGTCCGACGATAGAACGGACATGCACGTTCTCGGTCTTGCCAGGAACGCCCGGCTTGAGGCACGAGATGCCGCGGATGATCATGTCCACGCGGACTCCTGCGCACGATGCCTCGGCGATCTTGTCGATGACCTCGCGGTCGGTGAGCGAGTTGAGTTTAAAGAACACGCGGGCGGGCTCGCCGGCGAGGGCGCGCTGGATCTCGCGGTCAAGCCCGCGCATGATGAGCGGTTTCAGTCCGACGGGCGCCACACCCAGGAAGCGGTAATCGCCGCGCAGGTTGCCCAGCGACAGGTTGCGGAAGAACAGGTTGGCGTCCTCGCCGATGCCGGGGTGAGCGGTCATGAGCATAAAGTCGCTGTAGAGTTTGGCCGTCTTCTCGTTAAAGTTGCCGGTGCCCAGCAGCGTCAGGCGCGTTAGCGCCATGCCCTCGCGATAGGTGAGCTGGCAGATCTTGGAGTGGCACTTAAAGCCCTCGGAGCCGTAGATGACGGTGCAGCCGGCCTCTTCCAGGCGCTCGGCCCACTCGATGTTGTTCTGCTCGTCAAAGCGCGCGCGGAGCTCCATGGGC
>CABUDB010000153.1 GCA_902490245.1 uncultured Collinsella sp. | reverse complement strand
CTCATCTGCTTTTCATTGAGGCCCTGCTCGCGCAGGATACGCTTGGCCTCTTGCGAGGACAGACGCTCGTCCTCAAACTCCAGCGGAAGATCGAGCTCGTCGGCAATCTTTTGCGCCACGGCGGCAACGCGCTCGGCTTGGGGGCCGGGCTCACCGGCCATGGTCAGGGGACGTCCGCTTACCAGGATGTCGGGCTCATAGTCCTCGACCAGGTAGCGGAACGTCTTGGCCATACCGGTGACCTCGGCGGCCGGGAGCACCTTGACGGGCATCGCCATCTTGCCATCACGGCTCGAGACGGCGATGCCAATCCTGGTCTCCCCTATGTCCAGCGCAAGCGCGACCACAGTGACTTCTTAGATTCTTAGGCGCCGAGCGCGGTCTTGGCGGCCGCGAGGGCATCGGCGATGCCGGCAGCATTCTTGCCAGCGGCCTGGGCCATGTTGGGACGGCCACCACCGCGACCGTCGACCAGACCCGCGATCTGCTTGATCACGTTACCGGCGTGGAACCCGGCCTTCACGGCGTCATCGGAGCCGGCAGCGAGCAGGGCCGGAGTGCCCTTCTCAGTCACGCTGGCGACGACACAAGCGACAGGGCCGGCGACCTTCTGGTGCACGGTATCCCATACGTTGCGCAGGTCGGCAGCTTCAAGGCCCTGGAGCTCAGCAACAACGAGCTTGTAGCCGCCGAGCTCGACAGCACCCTCGATGGCGCTGGAAATGGCGTCGGAGGAACCACCGGTCAGAGCCTTTTTGAGCTTGTTGGACGTCTCGCGCAGCTCGGCCTGCAGGTTCTCCACACGGGCGGGAACCTCGTCGACGCGGCACTTGAGCGCAGCGGCGGCGGCGTCAACGAGCGCCAAGCGGTCGGCCATGTAGTCGAGGGCACCCTTAGAGGTCACAGCCTCGATACGGCGGACATTGGAGCCTGTGGAGGACTCGGAAATAATCTTGAACAGGCCGATCTCGGCGGTGTTGGCGGCATGGGTGCCACCGCAGAGCTCGCGGGAGAACGGCTGGTCCTCGGCGCCCACGGAGACGACGCGAACGACATCGCCGTACTTCTCGCCAAACAGAGCGACAGCGCCGGCAGCCTTAGCCTCGTCGATGCCCATGACACGGGTCACGACCGGCTTGGAAGCGAAGATTTGCTGGTTGACCAGGTCCTCGACAGCCTTGAGCTGCTCGGAAGACAGGGCCTCGAAGTGCGTGAAGTCAAAGCGCAGGTGCTCGGGCGTCACGAGCGAGCCGGCCTGGGAGACATGCTCGCCCAGGACCTGCTTAAGCGCAGCGTCGAGCAGGTGGGTGGCGGTGTGGTTGCGGCGCAGGAAACCACGGCGCTCGGCGTCGAGCGCGGCGGTCACGGTAGCACCGACGGTCAGCGTGCCCTCGGCAACGTGCGCGACGTGGGCATACAGGCCGTTGTGGTTCTTGGTGTCGGCAACAGTCAGCGCAACGCCATCGGCGGAAAGCTTTCCGGCATCGCCCTGCTGGCCACCC
Organism: uncultured Collinsella sp.; assembly: GCA_902490245.1. Taxonomy (GTDB): domain Bacteria; phylum Actinomycetota; class Coriobacteriia; order Coriobacteriales; family Coriobacteriaceae; genus Collinsella. The sequence goes on along the minus strand of CABUDB010000153.1, from coordinate 3,202 downwards.
ATCTCGGCGTAGAACGGGGTGCGATCGAGCACGACCTCGACGTCCTCGCCGGCGGCAGCGGACTCGACGGACTCGCCGTTGCGCACGATGGCGATAACCTTGGCGCCCTCGATCACATCGTTGTCATAACCATCGAACTCGGTCGCTGCGACCTTGTCGGAAAGCTCGACCCACACGTCGTTAAAGCTGCCCCAGGCATCGCCCTTGGCGTTGGCGCGGGCGCGGGCCTTCTGGTCCTCCATGCAGGCGGTAAAGCCATCCATGTCGACGTCGTGCCCAGCGGTACCGGCAATCTCGACGGTCAGGTCGATGGGGAAACCAAAGGTGTCGTGCAGCTTAAAGGCAACATCGCCCGGAAGCACAGCGCCTTCGGCAAGCGCGGCCAAGGCCTCGTCCAGGTAAACGCGGCCGTTGTCGAGCGTCGTGGAGAAGCGCTCCTCCTCGGAGGCGACGATACCCTTGACGAGTGCGACGTTCTTGAGCAGCTCGGGGTAGGCCTCACCCATCTGAGCGTTGACCTCGTCGATGAACTTGGTCAGGAAGGCACCCTCGATACCCAGCAGGCGACCGTGGAACACGGCACGGCGGAGCAGACGGCGAAGGACGTACTCGCGACCCTCGTTACCAGGGAGGATGCCGTCCGAGATCATAAAGTCGACGGCACGCGAGTGGTCGGCGATGATGCGAAGAGAACGGCTGGCGCCGGAGTAATCGTCGGCGTCATAGGTCTTGCCGCTGATCTTCTCACCGAGCTTGATGAGGTGCTGCATCAGATCGCCGTCGTAGTTAGCGGTCTTGTGCTGCATGATAGCGGCCATGCGCTCCAGACCCATGCCCGTATCAAGGTTGCGGTGCGGCAGCTCCGGCATGGAGCCGTCCTCCTGGCGGTCGTACTGGGTAAACACGAGGTTCCAGAACTCAAGGAAGCGGTCGCAGTCGCAGCCGGGCTTGCAGTCGGGGCTGCCGCAGCCGACCTCCTCGCCCATGTCAAAGTAGATCTCGGAGCACGGACCGCAGGGGCCGGTGGGGCCGGCGGCCCAGAAGTTATCGTCCTCGCCCAGGCGGGAGATGTGGTCCTCGGCAACGCCCAGAGAACGCCACACGTCGTGGGTCTCGTCGTCCTCGGTAAAGACGGTAAAGTACAGGCGGTCGAGCGGCAGCTTGAACTCCTTGGTGATGAGCTCAAAGGCCCAAGCGCAGGCCTGCTGCTTGGAGACGCCGCCAAAGGAGAAGTCGCCGAGCATCTCGAAGAACGAAAGGTGACGGCCGTCCTCGCCAATGCAATCGATGTCATTGGTGCGGACGCACTTCTGGCAGGAGATCGCGCCGATCTCCTTCATGGTCTTCTTGCCCTGGTAGTACTCCTTAAACTGGTTCATGCCGGCGTTGGCAAGCAGCAACGAAGGATCGTCGGGGACGAGGGACGAAGAAGGATAGAGCTTAAGACCGCGCTCCTCAAAGAAGTTGAGGAACTTAGAGCGGATCTCGGCCGTAGTCATTGACGGGTAGTCAGCACTCATAGAGGGAATCTCCTCGGTTTCACATCGAAACAGTTCAAACGTAACGATATTACCATCCCGCCGCGCAAGTGCAAAAAAGAGGGCCAGCACAATGCCGGCCCTTCAGCGAAATAGCATGTTAGCACGTATGAATGTTAACCCGAATTACCCCGCTAGTTGTCGTCATCGTCCATGGAGCCGTCGATGCCGGTTTTGGTATCGTCGTCCGAGTTGGAGTCATCGTCCTTGGCGAAGGGATTCTTGAAGAAGCCCGTGGCATCGGGCTGCAGACCAGAGAGCTTAATCCAGGGATTATCGAGCTCGGGCTTGGGCATGGCCTTGGCCTCGGGCGCAGTCTCGTTGCCGATGAGCTCGGACTCATAGATGAACGTATCGTCTCCAAGCGCGTCATAGGCGGCGACTGGGTTGCCATCGGCATCGCGGTACGGCGTGCCCTTAAACACGGCGCCGTCATAGGCCACAAGCTGGCGGCCGGTCTCATTCTCGAAGTAGTACACGAAGATACCCTTGAGGGCCGCACAAAGCGGGATGGCAATAATCATACCGATGGGGCCCATGAGTGCCGACCCAATAACGAGCGCCGTGAGACTCATGATGGGATGCACCTGCACCGAGCTCTGCATAACCTTAGGGGAAATCACGTTATCGGTGACGTTTTGCGCGACCATCGTCACGATGAGCGTCCATAACGCCAACATGGGGCTGAACATGAAACCGAGCACTGTGGCGATTGCTGCGCTCACCCAAGGACCGACGACCGGAACCAAATGCATGATGCCGGTAAAGATAGCCATGAGCGCCGCATACGGATGGCCGATGATCATAAAACCGATAAAAGCGAGGAAACCACCGCAGATGGACGTCACGACCATACCGCGCATGTAACCGCCGACAGAGCGAGAAAGGATGGCGACCATAAAGCGGTACGAGGTCTCCTTCTCCTGACCGATGATGGTGCAAATCTCGTGGTGCATGCGAGGGTAGTCGCAGGCCATCCAGTAGGCAAGCACCAGACCAAGGAAGATCACGAACAGCTGCGAGGCCGTATTGGTGATGAGCGGGAACACACCACGGCCAAGCTCGGCAGCGATCTGAGACACATACTTCGATGCCACGGTAACCAGCGACGAAAGATTATCGTCCAAATACTCCTTGAGCGGCGTGTTGTTGAGCGTCTTGGCATGCGAGATCATCTCATTGAGATCGCCACCCGCAACACGAAGCTGCTCGGGCAGGCGGCTCAGGACTTCCATGATCTGACCAAAGAGAATCGGCGACAAGATGCAAACGACACCGACGAGCACGGCAACAACAACAATAAGCGCGATAAGCGAACCGATGCCACGATTCACGCCATGGTGCTCGAGCCAGTTGGTGATCGGGGACATCACAAAAGCAATGATGGAACCAACAGCGAGAAACTCAATAACCGGTGCCAGGATGCCCATAAGGTTAAAGATGACAGCAGCAATAACAATGCAGCCGACAACAGCCCAAATGCGAAGCGTCAGAATGCGGGTGTCGCGCAGCACGCGATCGGTTTGTTGGGGGTGCTCACTCATGAACGAATCATCACTCCGTCGGGGTCGATCTTGTCCTGAATCTTCTTAAGCGTGCGGCGCAGCAGGGAAGCGGTGCAGCAGCAGACAGCGGCAGTAGAGCGGGAGGTTGCTGAGCTGGAA
>CABUDB010000152.1 GCA_902490245.1 uncultured Collinsella sp. | reverse complement strand
GAACTAGTTTAGTGACAGTACTCATATTTGACGTTTTTTGTCCACGGCCCCTTATTGCGTGGGCGAATCAGTTGCAAAACGGACTCCAAAGCGTCCTTCACAAACAAAAAGCCGGGGTCCGCGCGATGCGGGCCCCGGCTTTCAACCGTGACGGTATGTTGTCCCAGTCTTACACGTAGAACAGGATGTCGTCGTAGGTCGGGACCGGCCAGTAGTCGGCGGCCACGATCTCCTCCATGGCATCCACGGCGGCACGCAGCGTATCCATAGCGGGAACGACCTCGTGCGCGTACACGTTGGCCTGCTCCTGACCATCGAGGGCCTCGGCCTTCTGATGTACGGCGTCGAGCGCCTTGATGGAGTCGTTGATGGCGGTGATGCCGTTGCAGAGCTTGTTGAGCGTGTTCTGCTCGCACTGCATGGCAGCATCGGCACCGGCAGCACGGATAGCCTCAAGGCCCTTAGCGACCTTGGTGGCATAGGCGGTAATGACCGGGCGATAGGTACGACGCGCCTCGCGAACCATCGTGGTGGCCTCGATGTTCATGAGCTTGTTGTACTTCTCGAGCTTGCAGTCGTAGCGGCACTGAGCCTCGGCCTTGGTCAGGACACCCGTCTCCTCAAAGAGCGCAATGGCCTTATCGGAAACAAAGGCGGGCAGGGCATCGGCCGTGGTCTTGTTGTTGGCAAGGCCGCGCTTCTCGGCCTCGACGGGCCACTCATCGGAGTAGCCATCGCCGGAGAAGAGGATGCGCTGGTGGTCGGTCAGCACCTTCTTGCAGTACTCGAGCGCGGCGTCCTGGAACTTATCCTCGGGCGTACCCTCGAGTGCGTCGGCGAAGGACTTGAGCGACTTGGCCACGGCGGCATCGAGCACCAGGTTGGAGTCGGAGACGTTCTGCTCGGAGCCGCAGGCACGGAACTCGAACTTGTTGCCGGTGAAGGCAAACGGGGAGGTGCGGTTGCGGTCGGTGTTGTCCTGCATCAGCTTGGGCAGGGTATCGGCGCCCAGGTCGAGCACGCCGCGCGTGGCATGGACGGAAGCCTTGCCATCGATGATCTTCTCGACGACCTCGGTAAGCTGGTCGCCCAGGAAGATGGACATAATCGCCGGAGGAGCCTCGTTGGCGCCCAGACGATGATCGTTGCCGGCCGAGGCAACGGAGGCACGCAGGAGCTCCTGATAGTTATCGACGGCCTCGATCACCGCGGTGAGGAAGACGATGAACTGCAGGTTGTCGAGCGGGGTGTCGCCCGGGTCGAGCAGGTTCTCGGACTCGGTGCCAAGCGACCAGTTGTTGTGCTTGCCCGAACCGTTGATGCCCTCAAAGGGCTTCTCGTGCAGCAGGCAGACCAAGTCGTGACGGGAGGCGATGAGCTTCATCTTCTCCATCATGACCAGATTCTGGTCGATGGCCTCGTTGACCTCGCCATAGACAGGGGCGAGCTCATGCTGGCAGGGAGCAACCTCGTTGTGCTTGGTCTTGGCGGGAATGCCAAGCGCCCACAGTTCATCGTCCAGGTCCTTCATATAGGCCGAGACGGTGGGGCGGATAGCGCCAAAGTAGTGCTCCTCGAGCTCCTGGCCCTTGCAGGGAGCAGCGCCAAAGAGGGTGCGTCCGGTGATGACCAGATCTCTGCGCTTGCGGTAAGCGTCCTTCTTGATCAGGAAGTACTCCTGCTCATCGCCCACGGAAGGAACGACCTTCTTGGGGGTCTTGCCAAACAGAGCCAAAACGCGCTTGGACTCACGCGAGAGCGCGGTCATGGAACGCAGCAGCGGGGTCTTCTTGTCCAGGGCCTCGCCCGTGTAGGAGCAGAAAGCCGTGGGGATGCACAGGACATCGTCCTTAATGAATGCGGGGCTAGTGGGATCCCAAGCGGTGTAGCCACGGGCCTCGAAGGTGGCGCGCAGGCCGCCGTTGGGGAAGCTGGAGGCATCCGGCTCGCCCTGGATGAGGTTCTTGCCCGTAAACTTGGTAATGGCGGTGCCATCGTGGTTGGGCTCAAGGAAGCTATCGTGCTTCTCGGAAGTAATGCCCGAAAGCGGCTGGAACCAGTGCGCGTAGTGCGTTGCACCCTTGGAGATGGCCCAGACCTTCATGGCATGGGCAACGGCGTTGGCCACGTCCAGGTCGAGCGGCTCACCGTCCTCGAGGGTTGCAGCAAGGCGCTTCCAAATGTCCTTGGGGAGGTAGTCCTTCATGACTTCCTCAGAGAACACCATGGTCCCGAAGCGGTCAGTAAGTTCGGCCATACGGAACTCCCTTCGTATCGGCACCGCGTGAGATGCGGTGTTGATTACTAACGAACGAGCCTTAGATTAGACTCGCCGTGTTTCCGCAACATTACCGTTATGTTGCTGTCACGAAACCAATCAATGAGGTTACCGCATCGCGGCGGCGTTGCCGCCCTCAACAGCCAATCAACTGTATAAATTGCAGACCTCCCCCCATGGTTTAAGGGCGGTCAATCTAGGATAGGGCTCTATTAACTGGTATTTCGCATCAGATACCATTCAATATGGCCCCATCTTAGATTGACCGCCCTGCTATAGGGAATGCCGATAGTAGGGCATCTTTGATTGGTATCCCCAAATAGCGAGTGAAACTCCACCGTGACACAGCGGTGCTGTAGAATCCTTACAACACATCACACTATTACGTATCTAGAGGAGCACGATATGCGCGTCGACGAGGTTTTTAAGCAGGCAGCATCCCAGGGCACCGCACCCGTTTCGTTTGAGATGTTCCCGCCCAAGGGCGAGCTTACCCTCGACACGGCTCGCGAGGTGGCGGGCAACCTGTGCAAGCTTTCGCCGAGCTTTGTCTCAGTTACTTGCTCGGCCGGCGGCTCGGGCAACGGTGCCACCACCGCCCCCATCGCGCATATGATTACGAGCGAATTCGATACACCCTCGGTGGCACACCTCACCTGCGTCGGCCGCACGCATGCCGATATCGCCGCCAAAATCGACGAGTACCGCTCCGCCGGTGTGGAAAACATCCTGGCCCTGCGTGGAGATCTCCCCGCCGGCGCGACCGAGGACGACAAGCCCGCCTCCGACTACGCCTACGCCCGCGACCTCATCCCCGAGCTCATCGACGCCGGCTTTTGCGTGGGCGCCGCGGCCTACCCCGAGGGCCACATTGCCTGTGAGGATCTCAACCTCTCGGTCGAATACCTCAAGCAAAAGCAGGACGCCGGCGCAAGCTTCTTTGTGACGCAGCTCTTCTTTGATAACGAGTGCTTCTACCGTTTTCGTGAGCTTGCCGACAAGGCCGGTATCACCGTGCCCATTACCGCGGGCATCATGCCGTTTATGGGCAAGTCGCAGATCAGCCGCATGGTCTTTATGTGCGGTGCGTCGCTGCCCTCCCCCGTCATCAAGATTCTCGCCAAGTACGAGAACGACCCCGAGAGCCTGCAGGCAGCCGGTGTAGATTATGCCGCCCGTCAGCTTTGCGACCTTAAGGAGCACGGCGCCGCCGGTCTGCACCTGTACACTATGAATCGTCCTGCAATCGCCGCAACCATTATGGAGCGCCTAGGGTAATGGAAAGACCGCACATCGATACAACCGCTGTCGAAGTGCCGGCTGACCTTGCGTCGCTGGCGCTTTACCGTATCGACGCTGCCCATCATCCCCGAGTCGACCGTGCCGAGATGCTGCGCTATCTGGGCTACGGCGGCCAGCAGATTGAGCCCGAGCTGTCACGACGAATTGAGCTTGTCGTTGAGCGTCTGGAGCTAGACATTGAGCCCCGTGGCGTGCGCCGTGTATTTGCCATCGATGCCACGAGCGTGGACGAGCAGGGAGAGCCCAGCATCCGTCTGGTTGGCACCAACGTTGAGCTGCGAGGTCGCGATATCTATCGACATCTCAAAGATGCCCGCTTTGCCGCGCTCATAGCATGCACCCTCGGCATGGACGCCGAGCGTCGCCTGCGCATCACGGGAGCCCAACATCCCCTGGAGGGCGCCGTGCTCGACGCCGCGTGCTCCGCTTACGTGGAAGCCGCCGTCGAGCAAATGGACCAGCAGGTCAAGACGGACGCCGCCGTTCATGGGCTCGCCGGCAACTGGCGCTTCAGTCCCGGCTATGGCGACTGCCCGCTTTCGGCCCAGCGCTCGATCGTGGATACACTCAACGCCACGCGCCTCATTGGACTTACTGTTACCCCCACCAGCCTGCTCATGCCCACCAAGAGCGTGACCGCGGTGATCGGTCTGTTCGATGGCGAGGTTCACGACGCCCAGAGCCGCCCCACCTGCACTATCTGCCGCATGCGTGAGCACTGCCGCTTCCGCGCCGCCCACACCACCTGCTATTCGCATTCTGAATAAAATGTCAATTGATGGCACGGTATCGAGGGAATCTCATCCGAATGTAAGCGGATGTCCTCACAAACAAGTACCATAAGATGCCGAATAACAACTATCTGAAAGCCAGTACATGCACAACATTCTGCAGTTCTCGCCACAACTAACCGCGCTTGAGTTTTTTTCAGGCATTGGCTTGGCTCGTGCCGGCATGGCAAAAGCCGGAATCAAAACAATCTGGGCAAATGACATAGACCATACTAAATGCGCCATGTACAGCCAGTGTTGGGGCGATGAGCATCTAGTCGAGCAGGATGTCCACACACTCGACCCCGACCTAATACCCCAAGCCGACATCGCATGGGCGTCAAGCCCTTGCACAAACTTATCTCTCGCGGGAAACAGGGAGGGACTTATCTCTGG
>CABUDB010000151.1 GCA_902490245.1 uncultured Collinsella sp. | reverse complement strand
TCTGGGTGGCCAAAATCGTCTGTGGGGACTCCAAATGAGTCGATTTGGGGCCTGTGTCGGGTGCGCTTGTCGCAAATAGGGTGTCCGGAGAGCCTTTTTTGGCCAAATCTGAGGCAAAAACGCCAGATAGAGGGTTAGTAGTTAATACGTATCTGAACAAACTGTCCAGCGACGTTGAGACGGATGCGGATACGCCCACCTGATTGCCAGCGAAACGGCTGATTTCGTCGTCAACCGCGCGCCAGGCGGCGGCTTCGAGTTCTATGGCGGGTTCGCCCTCGTAGGTTGCCTTGTCGCAGGTGCCGAGAATTGCTGCCGCGGCATCAAAGAGACGCCCCATGCTGCTGGTACGCGGGCTGTTGATGCCGCGCTCGATCATCGTTGCCGTTATGCTGCGCGTTTGCTCGTCAAGGCTGTTCAAAAGCCGAGCGGTACCTGGGTGCTCGAGCAGGCCGAGCTCACTGAGCAGGGCAAAGGCGTTGCGGCGGGCGTCGCGCACGGAGGCCGCCCCACCGGGGAGCGCCCAGGTGCGCAAATGTGCGGCGCGCTCAAAGCCGCCAAGGCTGGCAACAAGAAACTCGCCGCCCCAAATGGTCCCATCGGTGCCGGCGCCGGTGCCGTCAAAGGCGATGCCAAGGACGCGCGCGTCGGTTGTAAGCTGGCCCGCGGCGATGGCCTCGGCCATTACGCTCGCGATGTGCGCATGATGATGTTGAACCTCAACAAGCGGCATACCCTGTTTCTGCGCTTGTTCGCGCGCCCACTGGCTCGACAGATAGCTGGGATGCTTGTCGCATGCCAAGGCGGCAGGCGCCAAGTCAAAGAGATCTTCCAAGCGCGTGCGCGCGGCGTTCCAGGCATCGAAGGTCCCGCCGTTTTCAACATCGCCGATATGCTGCGACACAAAACAGGTTGCCTCGCCGTTCGCCCCTTCACGCGTGAGCGCAATCGTGGCCTTTTGTTGTGGCCCGCAAGCGAGCACGCAGGGCGGAGCGCCGTCGAGCGCCGGCAACGGCAGCGGCTGGGGTGCATATCCGCGAGCGCGGCGAACGGGCATAACGATGCCGTCGACCACGCGTACCACGGAATCGTCATAGCGCGAGAGAATCGCGCGGTCGTTACCGAGCAACGCGTCGGCGATGCCGGCGGCAACGAGGTGTTCCCAGGCAAGGTCGTCGTCGGTCTCGATGGGTTCTTCGCTCAGGTTTCCGCTGGTCATGACGAGCGCGTGCATACCGCAGGCTTCTGCCGCGGCAAGCAACAGATGTTGAAGCGGCGTATAGGGGAGCATGATGCCGAGCTCGTGCAAGTCATGCACGACAGATGGCGCGAGGGCGAGGAAGTCGGGGGAACCGCCGTTGCCCTCGCCAACAGTGCGCCGGCGCAGCAGCACGATGGGGCGGATACTGCCAGCGAGCAGATCGCGTTCAGCATCGTCGATATGACACAGGCGCTCGGTATCAGCAAGACTGCGCACCATGACGGCAAGCGGCTTATTGCTGCGACGCTTGCGACGGCGCAGCTCGGCCACCGCCTGCTCGTTGGCAGCGTCACAGGCTAGATGAAATCCGCCCAGGCCCTTGATGGCGACGATGCCACCGCTGGCCAGCAGCTCAACGCAGCGCTCGATAATGGCGTCGCTGGCCTCGCGTGTGGTGCCGACGGCCAGCGACGCGGCAGCTTCGCCCGGCTCATCGCCCACGCTCGCCTCGCGCCACGTAATATGCGGCCCGCAATCAAAGCAGGCATCGGGCTGCGCGTGAAAACGCCGGTCGAGCGGGTTGGCATACTCCGCGGCGCACCTGGGACACATGGGAAAACAATCCATCGAGGTAGCCGCCCGGTCATACGGCAGCGACCGGATGATGGTAAAGCGCGGGCCGCAGTTAGTGCAGTTGATAAAGGGGTAGTGATAGCGTCGGTCGGCGGGATCGAACAACTCACGCAGGCAATCGTCGCAGGTAGCGATGTCGGGCGAGACGAGCGTGGTATGCGCGGTCTGATCCTGCGATGCCACAATGCGAAAGCCCCGCTCATCGGCAGTGCTCCAGCCGCCAGGCCCCAAATCCGCAATATCGACTCGCTCAACGCGAGCCGCCGCGGGCGCATGCTCAGAAAGCGCGGCAACAAAAGCATCGAGCGCATCGGCCGGAGCGTGCGCCTCGATATGCACGCCATCGCCTGCGTTGAGCACCCAGCCGCAAATGCCATGCGCCATGGCCTCGCGATACACAAATGGTCGCATGCCAACGCCCTGCACAATGCCCGTCACATGAATATGCACATGCCGCATGCGACACTCCTCATCAAAACCGACCAAAAAGGGACAGGTTTATTTTGGTAGGTAAAACGCTAAACCTGCCAAAACAAACCTGTCCCTTTTTGGCAGGTGCGCTGCGGGAAATCCCGCTACAGCCCCAGGCTCTGCTTGGTGGCGGCGCACGTGAGCTCTCCGTGCTTAACGCCGCGCAGGCCCAGCAGGCGGTCGGCCAGTTCGTAGACGCGCCCGCCGCGACCCTTGAGCGCCAGAATCTCCAAGCAGTTGTGGTGATCCAGATGCACGTGCATGGTCGATACGATCTCGTCGGTGTAGTCGTGCTGCACTTCGTCCAGACGGCGCGTCAGGTCGCCGGTATGGTGGTCGTAGATCATGGTGAGCGACCCGATAACATGCTCATCGGGCGTGCGCATCTGCTCTTTGGCGATTGAGGCGCGAATCAGGTCGCGCACGGCCTCGGAGCGGTTGGCCACGTCGCCGCGGCGCGCGATCTGTTCGTCAAAACGGCGCAGCAAGTCGTCCGGTGCGGTAACCGAAAAGCGGACCAGCTCGGAGCCGGAGCCACTACAGAGGCAGCCTGCGTCACCGTCCGCCCCGTGCGGATGCTCGTGCTCGTACCCGCAGCCGTGCTCGTGTTCGGCCACGTTACACCAGCTTCACGGAGCCGACGGAATTGTGGTCGGCCTCGATGGCTTCCTCGTAGCCCTCGAGCGCGTCATGCGCCTCGTGCAGCGCGGCCATGGCTGCCTCGAGCTTGGCGCCGATGCGCTCCATGTCATAATTCTCGGTCGCATGCAGCAGCTGATGGCTCCACTCGTGAGCGAGCTCGATGGTGTCGTCGACCTGCTTGACGCTCATGGCAAGCTGGCTCATGTTCATTCCAACATCATGCATGGAAAATCTCCTTTTGTATGGGGCAGTTCAGTGGTTCAGATTTTACTACGCCCGCTCTGTGCGCAGCTGCATAAGAAAACGGGTGCGAGTCTGTGTGACTCGCACCCGTTCACGGGGGGCTGTTTGTAACTACCATACTATCCGTGGTCGTCCGCGCCGCGCCCGGCAGTCCGGCGAGCGGTGCAAAAGCGCTCATGGACGGCGGGTAAGTAACAAGCGTATTACAGATGCTTCTCCAGCAGCGCCTGCAGCCTCGCCTTGGGCAGAGCGCCAACCGAGCGGTCAATCTCCTCGCCGTTCTTAAACACAATCAGCGTGGGGATGCTCATGACGCCATACTTCATGGCCAGGTCCTGGTTGTCGTCGACGTTGCATTTGGCAACGGCAAGCTTGCCCGCCAGCTCATCGGCAACCTCGTCAACGATGGGCGAGAGGGATCGACAGGGCCCGCACCACGGTGCCCAAAAATCAACCAGCACGGGCAGGCTGTCGTTAACGATGGAATCGAAGTTCTCGGTGGTAATCTGCTTAATGTCAGCCATGGTGACCTCCATAATGCGACGCGGCTCAGCCGCGTAAAACTCAGTACGACCGTGCTTATACCCAGCCGCCCGCAAAGCAACCACTCGCGGGTAGCTCTTTTATATAATGGTGGGCACGCAAACGATTGGAGAGCGCATGTCCACGTCACAAAGCCAGAAAAAAGAAGCCATCGCCCAGGCGGCCGAGCAGGAGCTCGCATCGCTTGCGGTCCGTGGCGTGCGTATCGCGGGCAACGCGTGCTCGCCGATCGTGCTGGTAAAAGGCGATTTGGACGAGGCCGAGCGTTCGGGTGGCGAGCTTGCTGCCGGCCCGGATGGCGCGGCGTTGCGCAAGGCGCTTGGGGCCATCGGCTACGCGCCCGAGGATTTTTGCGTGCTGGCAAGCGTCGCCGGCGTGGGTGACGGAGCGGTCGCGGTGGGCGAGACTCTGCCGTGCGAGCTGTTCCGTGAGGCGCTTGAGGCTTTGGACCCCGAGGCGGTGCTACTGCTCGACAACAACGCGGCTGACGCCATGCGCGAGACCTACGCCGATATGCTCGTGGCGATCGATGACTTCGACACCGCCATGCTCAAGCCCGGCCTGGTCGCCCATGTGCAGGGCCGCCGCGTGCTCGCGCTCGACGGCTTTGAGGCGGCACTCACCGACAAGGCCGCTAAGCAGCGCATGTGGGCCTACATCAAGCAACTGACCCCGGCGGCCGCTCCGCTGTAGCGAGCCCGCGTCGACAAACGACCCCGAGCGGGCGAGCCGCGCCCGCGGAACGCAAATCCGTCGCGCCCGCGCCCTTACATCACAGCGCGCAGCTCAAACCGATCGCCGTTAATGCGGAACTGGCAATTGCCGTTCATGCGCTCGACGGCGAGTTTGATGCTCTTGGTGCCAAAGCCGTGGCCCGCATGCCGGGTCACGGGCATGCCGTCGACCATGCGCGGCGCGCGGTCAAACGTGTTGGAAACTAACAGCAGCAGCTGGCCGTCCTCTAATCGCAGGTCAAAGTCGACGAATAAATTAAATTGGGGCGCGGCGATTGCAACGGTAATAAAATTTTACAAGGCATTTAAG
>CABUDB010000150.1 GCA_902490245.1 uncultured Collinsella sp. | reverse complement strand
CTCGTGGCCCCAGCGCTGACTACGGTAGTTGGGCCACTGCAGGCCGGCGATGGTCTTCTCGCACAGGGCCGTCAGGATCGGGGTGGCCGGGGCGGAAGGAATGTTCTTCTCGGCAAAGACGTACTCACGGCCGTCGGTGTCCTCGCGACGGACCAGATCCTCGGCAGCCACACCGCACTTGCGGGCGAAGCCCTGGGCGGCCTTGGTGGCGTTACCGTCAGCGTCGAAGGCGATGTTTGCCGCAGGGCCACGCTTGACCTCGTGAACCTCATCGGTCGCGGTGGTGACGTCGGCAACGAGCGCAGCCAGGCGACGCGGGCTCGAGATCACGCGGACCTCGCCGTGGGCAAGACCTGCCTCGTCGAGACCTTTGGCGATCATGGTGCCAAGCTGCTTGACGGCATTGTTCAGCGGTGCAGAGGGCATTTCCTCCGTACCGATCTCAAACAGGAAATCCTTAGCGTCTGCCATGGCTTACGCCACCTCGCCTTCCTGGTCGGTATTCTCGTTGATTCCGGCGACCTCGGCCATATAGGCCTCGCAGCACGCCTTGGCGACGGCGCGGACGCGCAGGATGTAGTTGGCGCGCTCGACTGCGGACAGCGCACCGCGGGCATCGAGCAGGTTGAAGGCATGGCTGCACTTCATGACACAGTCGTACGCCGGCAGCGGCAGCTTACGCTCCAGGCAGGAGTGGCACTCGGCCTCATAGTCGTCGAACTTCTGACGCATCATCTCGACGTTGGCGACCTCAAAGTTGTAAGCGCTGAACTCGCGCTCGTTCTCCAGGAACACGTCGCCGTAGGTCATGGGCGTGCCGTCGGGCAAATAGCTCCACACCAGGTCATAGACCGAGTTGACACCCTGGGCGTACATGGCGATACGCTCCAGGCCGTAGGTGATCTCGACGGGCACGGGGTCGACCTCGATGCCGCCCACCTGCTGGAAGTACGTAAACTGCGTGACCTCCATGCCATTGAGCCAGACCTCCCAGCCAAGGCCCCAGGCGCCCAGCGTCGGGCTCTCCCAGTCGTCCTCGACAAAGCGGACGTCATGGTCGTTGGGGTCCAGGCCAATGGCGGCCAGCGAACCCAGGTAGAGCTCCTGGGCGTTGACCGGCGAGGGCTTGATGAGCACCTGGAACTGATAGTAGTGCTGCATGCGGTTGGGGTTCTCGCCGTAGCGGCCGTCGGCGGGACGGCGGCAGGGCTGCGCATAGCAGGTGCGCCACTCGGCGGGACCGAGCGAGCGAAGCGTGGTCGCGGTATGGAAGGTACCGGCACCGACCTCGGAGTCATAGGGCTGCATAATGACGCAGCCCTGCTCGCCCCAGTACTGCTGGAGGCGCAGGATGATGTCTTGGAAGGAAAGCGGTGAAGCGTTCATGCCTCTAATATCCCCTCGTCGAAACGATTACACGGTTAGGTACTGTACTATAGCGGTTTTTAGTCGATAGCGCCGATGCGGTTGAGCGGCCAGTAGCGCACAAGCGCCACAGCGATCAAATCAGAGCGATCGACGGGACCAAAGTAGCGTGAGTCGGCAGAGTTTTCGCGGTTGTCGCCCATCACCCACACGCACCCGTCGGGAACGGTGTAGGGATAGCTTACCTGAGCGCCGGGAGCCTGGACCGAGAGCGGCCAGCTCATGCCCGTCGTATAGCTCTCGTCGAGCGCCTGGCCGTCAACGACCACCTTGCCGTCCTGAAGGTCGACTGTCTGACCGGCCGTGGCAATAACACGCTTGACGAGAACATCGTGCTCGGAGGTGCCATCGGGGTTGTGGAACACCACGATATCGCCTTGGCTGACGGGCTGGCCGAGCTCGAGGCTCACCTTTTGCGCCAAGATCTGGTCGCCGATCTCGATCGTGGACTCCATGGAGCCGGTGGGCACCACAAAGGGTTCGACCACAAACGAGCGAATCAAGAAGGTAGCGACCAGTGCGATCGCGACGACCACGATCCACTCAAACGCACCCTTAAGCACGGAATGCTGCGAAGGAACCATTCTCACTCCTCGCTCTGCGAATACGACGCGTCCAGAATCTCTTGCGCGTATGCGCGCTCCTCGGGCGTAAGCCGCGCCGTCTCGATCAGGTCGGGACGCCAGCGGCAGGTGCGCTCGATGGCATTCTTGCGGCGCCAGGCGTCAACCTTGGCGTGGTCGCCGCTCACGAGCACCGGCGGCACGCCCTCGCCGTTGAACTCGGCGGGACGAGTGTACTGCGCGTACTCGAGCAGGCCACCGTCCTCGGCAGTCGAGAACGACTCATCGACGTTGCTCATCTCGTCACCAAGGGCGCCGGGAATCAGACGTACGACGGCATCGGCAACGACCATGGCGGGTAGCTCGCCACCCGTAAGCACGTAGTCGCCGATTGACAGGCGCTCGTCGGCATACGCATATGCGCGCTCGTCGACGCCCTCGTAGCGGCTGCATACAAACAGCAGGCGCTCGCTTTTGAGCAGGCGCTCGGCCACATGCTGCGTAAAGGGCTCGCCACAGGGCGTAAAGAACACAACCGTGGGCTTGGGACCCTCGGAGCTAATAGCCTCAATGGCCTCGGCGATGGGCTCGACCTTCATGAGCATGCCCTGCCCGCCGCCGTACGGCTCGTCATCGACGGTACGATGCCGGTCGTGCGTCCAATCGCGCAGGTTATAGGCCTTAAAATCAAAAAGGCCGGCCTTGCGGGCACGGCCCAAGATCGACGTGGACATAACGGGCTCAAACATCTCAGGAAAGACCGAAAGGGTCTCGATCAGCATGTTGTCCTCCCTACTTGTCCATATTGATCAAACCGTCCATAACATGGACGGAAATTGTCCCCTGATCGGGAAGATCGAGCACAACCTGCTCGATCACGGGAATCAGCACCTCGCCGTACCGATCGCCCTCGACAACCCAAACATCGTTGGCGGGCGTCGACATGATCTCGACAATTGTGCCGAGCAAGCCAAAGCGCTCGTCGACCACCTCGCGACCCATCAGGTCGGTATAAGCGGCGTCGAGCGAATCGAGCTCAAAGTCGTCACGATTTGCCAGCACGTAGCATCCGGTGATGCCCTCGGCGGCCGTCAAGTCATCAATGCCCTCAAACGAGACCAGATCGCCATCGCCCGTATCGGTGACGGATGTGACCGTGCAAAAACGGTCGCGTTTGAGCGCCGGTGGCGTCAAGGCGACGCGCATACCCGGCGTCAATACAGAAGGAAGCCCCCGCAGCGGCTGCGCGAGGACCTCCCCCTTCCTTCCGTGCGGCTTGACCACACGGGCGATGTTTTTGTACTGGGACCTCAAGGTCCTAGCCCAGAACCTCTACCTCGACTGCTGTGTCGAGGCGAGCGGCCAGTGCACGGGCGAGCGTGCGAATGGCCTTGATGGTACGGCCACGACGGCCGATGACCTTAGCGACGTCATCCTCGGCAACCGAAACCTCAATCGTGGAGGCGTCGTCACCATCGATGACCTCAAGACTCACGGAATCCGGGTCGTCGACGATCTGAACAACGAGATATTCGACGAGATCGGCGATGCGATCTGAGAGCATTGCCTCACCCTCGAGCTGTGCAGCGTCAACCTCAGGCACGATTTACTCCTCGGCGCCCTCAGCGGCCTCAGCGGCAGCCTTAGCGGCCTCGGCCTCTTTGGCGAGCTGCTTCTTGGACTTCTTGACGACGGTCTCGGTCTTCTCGCCCTCGTTGGCGGCCTTGACCAGAGCAGCGACAGCGTCGGTGAGCTGAGCGCCCTTGGACTGCCAGTCAGCGATCTTCTCGAGATCGAGGTTGATGGTCTTGGGGGCGGTCATCGGGTTGTAGCGGCCAACCTCCTCGATGATACGACCGTCACGCGGGGCGCGGGAATCGGCGACGACGACACGGTAGTACGGACGCTTCTTAGCGCCGTGACGAGCAAGGCGAATCTTGACTGCCAAAGGAAACTCCTCCAACCAAGCAGCTTTAGGCTGCAACTACAAACAAACAGTTGAATATAATACGCCATCGACGCGGGCAGGTGAAGTCCGTGAGACCAACTTCTTCGGTGTAGTCGAAGGCAAATCCATATCTTAGACAAGAATTCGCGATTTGCAAGCACATCCACGCACCCCACATGAGCTGCGCGGTATACTCATGCCATGAAAAGACGCGAACATACATACGGTTATGAAGATGCTGCGGGCGTCACGCCGCCGCCCTGGACGGGTCCGGCAGTGGGCCTGATGGACCTCGATGCGTTTTTTGCGAGCGTGGAAATGCTCGATCATCCCGAATGGCGCGGAAAGCCGCTCATCGTGGGCGGAGACGCCGATTCGCGTGGCGTCGTGTCCACGTGTTCGTATGAGGCACGTCGCTTTGGCGTGCACTCTGCCATGGCCTCGGCCGAGGCGCGGCGCTTGTGCCCGCAAGCCATTTGGACGCACGGGCACTTTGATCGCTACCGCGAGGTGAGCGCGCAGGTCATGGCGATTCTCGCCGACGAGACCCCGCGCGTTGAGCGCGTATGAAAAATATCTTTCTCCTTCTAAATATAAAACAGTATCTACCATATGTTCCAATACTCTTGGGCCTGCAATTGTTCCATCTTTTGTCACATGCCCTATTATAATTGTTGTTATTGCACTTGATTTACATACTCTCATTATTTGTGAGGTAATTTCCCTTACCTGGCTTACACTTCCGTGCTGCTGCTGTAATATCTTCTGAGTACATTGTTTGAATAGAATCTATTATTACAAGTTTTGGGTTAAGTTCTATTATAGATTGATTAATTATGTCTATATCAGTTTCTCC
>CABUDB010000149.1 GCA_902490245.1 uncultured Collinsella sp. | reverse complement strand
TAACATAGACCGCATCATCAAGTACTTCGAGAAGTTCGTTAATTAATTTAGCATTTCGCGATTAGCTCGTTGAGCGTCTAAAGAAGGGCGCGGCCTCATAGGGCTTACACCCTAGGGTCGCGCCCTTTTTATAGGAAATCGTCTGCCGTAATGGGAGGCAGACACGTACGAAAGGTAGAAGCAAACATGGCCTTTACCAAGAAGACCGTCCGCGACATCGATGTCGACGGCAAGCGCGTTCTCGTCCGCGTTGACTTCAACGTGCCTATCAAGGATGGCGTCGTTGGCGATACCACCCGCATCAAGGCTGCCCTGCCCACCATCAACTACCTCGTTGAGCACAACGCTCGCGTCATCCTCATGAGCCACCTCGGCCGTCCCGATGGCACCGGCTTCCAGCCCGAGCTGTCCCTCGAGCCCGTCGCCAAGAAGCTCGCTGAGCTCTCTGGTCTCGATGTTGCCTTTGTCGCCGACACCTACGGCGAGAAGGCTGCTGAGGCTGTTGCCGCCGTCGAGCCGGGCAAGGTCCTCGTTCTCGAGAACGTCCGTTTTGACAAGCGTGAGAAGAAGAACGATCCCGAGATCGCCAAGAAGCTCGCTTCCTATGGTGACGTCTTCGTTCTCGATGCCTTCGGCACCGCTCACCGCGCCCAGGGTTCCGTCGTGGGCCCCGCCGCTTACCTGCCTGCCGTCGCCGGCTTCCTGCTCGAGAAGGAGGTCGACACGCTGACCGGCATCTTCGCCGAGCCCGAGCGCCCCTTCGTCGCTATCGTCGGCGGTTCCAAGGTTTCCTCCAAGATCGGCGTTCTCGATCACCTCATCGACTCCGCTGATACCCTGATCATCGGTGGCGGCATGGCCTACACCTTCTTCCTGGCTCAGGGCCTGACCGTCGGTCAGTCCCTCAAGGAAGAGGACTGGGTCGAGCGCGCTGGCGAGATGCTCAAGAAGGCCGAGGAGAAGGGCGTCAAGATCCTGCTCCCCATCGACAACCGCGTTGCCGATCACTTTGGCGAGGACGCTGTCCCCGAGGTTGTCGCTTCCGACGCTATCCCCGACGATCGTGAGGGCATGGACATCGGCCCCAAGACCGAGGAACTTTACGCCGAGGCCGTCAAGGGTGCCAAGACCGTGTTCTGGAACGGCCCCATGGGTGTCTTCGAGTTCGACAACTTCTCTCACGGCACCCAGGCTATCGCCGAGGCCGTCGCCGAGGCCGACTGCACCTCGATCATCGGCGGTGGCGACTCTGTCGCGGCTGTCAACAAGTTCAACCTGGCCGACAAGATGAGCTGGATCTCCACCGGTGGTGGCGCTTCCATGGAGCTCGTCGAGGGTAAGGCCCTGCCCGGAGTGGAGGCGCTTCTCGATGCCTAATCGCACCCTTCTTATCGCTGGTAACTGGAAGATGAACAACGACGTCGCTGAGGCCGCCAAGCTCGCCGACGAGCTGGCTCAGGCTCTGCCCGAGGTTCCGGCTGGCGTCGAGGTGCTCGTCTGCCCTCCGACCATTGACATCACCACGGTTCATGACCGTATTCAGGCTGCCCCCATCGCCCTCGGTGCTCAGAACGTGTACTGGGAGGCCAAGGGTGCCTTCACCGGTGAGTCCTCTTGCGACATGCTCAAGTCCGCTGGCTGCACCTACTGCATCATCGGTCACTCCGAGCGTCGCGACTACTTCCACGAGACCGACGAGGATCAGAACAAGAAGGCCAAGGCCCTCGTTGCCGCCGGTCTTGTTCCCGTCTTCTGCTGCGGCGAGTCCCTCGAGGTCCGCGAGGCTGGCACCTATGTCGAGCACGTCGTGAACCAGGTCAAGGCTGGCCTTGCTGGTCTTGAGATCACCTGCCCCAAGCAGGTCGTCGTCGCCTACGAGCCCATCTGGGCTATCGGCACCGGCAAGACCGCTACCGCCGAGGACGCTCAGGAGGTCTGCGGCGCTATCCGTGAGACCCTCAAGGAGATGTTCGGCGAGGAGCTCGCCGACGGTATCCGCGTCCTGTACGGTGGTTCCGCTAAGCCCGGCAACATTGCCGAGCTCGTCGCCAAGCCTGACGTTGACGGCGCCCTCGTGGGCGGCGCTTCGCTCAAGGCTGCCGACTTCGCCTCTATGGTCGTCAAGGCAGGCGAGTAGGACATATGGCACAGCGTCATCTTCCTGCACTCCTGATCATCATGGATGGCTGCGGCCTTGCTCCGGCTGATGGCGAGAACGCCGTCGCCGCTGCCAAGACGCCCTTCCTTGATAGCCTGTACGAGAAGTATCCTCACACCACGCTCGGTGCTTCGGGCGAGGACGTGGGCCTTCCCGACGGCCAGATGGGCAACTCCGAGGTGGGTCACCTCAACATCGGTGCCGGCCGCATCGTGTTCCAGGAGCTTTCGCGCATCAACAACGCCATCAAGGACGGCTCCATCGCCAAGAACGAGGTCTTCGTCAAGGCTATGGACGACGTCAAGGCCGAAGGCAAGACCCTGCACCTCATGGGCCTTATGAGCCCTGGCGGTGTTCATTCTCACATGAACCACGTCGAGGCTCTGGTCAAGATGGCTGCCCAGCATGGCGTCAAGACCGTTCGCGTCCACGCCTTTATGGATGGCCGCGACGTCGACCCACAGTCCGGTGCTGGCTACATGAGCGAGTTCTGCGCTTTCTTGGCCAAGATTTCCGAGGAGACCGGTTGCGACGCTCGCGTTGCCACCGTTTCGGGCCGTTATTGGGCCATGGACCGCGATAACCGTTGGGAGCGCATCCAGCGTGCCTACGATGTCATGGTCAACGCGTCCGATGCCGATACCGACCCCGTGGCCGGTATCAAGGCCTACTACGAGAAGGATCCGCGCGGCGATGAGTTCGTCGAGCCCTTCGCTGCCCACAATGAGGGCATCCACGAGGGCGACGCGGCCATCTTCTTCAACTTCCGTCCCGACCGCGCTCGTCAGATGACCCGCGTGTTCACGGACAAGGAGTTCGACGGCTTTGAGCGCGAGCAGATCAAGCTTTCGCACTTTGTGACGATGACCGAGTACGATCCGACGTTTGACGTCGAGGTCGCCTTCCCCAAGACGTTCCCCGAGAACGTTCTGGCCGACGTTATCGCTGCCAATGGCCTGAAGCAGCTGCACACCGCCGAGACCGAGAAGTACGCCCACGTGACGTTCTTCCTCAACGGCGGCATCGAGGAGCCCAAGGAGGGCGAGGAGCGCGTGCTCGTCGCTTCCCCCAAGGTCGCTACCTACGATCTGCAGCCCGAGATGAGCGCTCCCGAGGTTACCGAGAAGCTCGTCGCCGCAATCAACGAGGATCGCGCTGATTTCTACATCGTGAACTTCGCGAACTGCGACATGGTTGGTCACACCGGTGTCTTCGACGCCGCCGTTAAGGCCGTCGAGGCTGTTGACGATGCTCTGTCCAAGGTTGTCCCGGCGATTCTCGCCAAGGGCGGCTTTGCGCTGATTACCGCCGACCATGGCAACGCCGATCACATGTTTGACGTTGCTTCCGACGGTTCCAAGCATCCGTTTACGGCTCACACCACCAACCGCGTGCCGTTTATCATCGTTGATGAGAAGGCACAGCTCACCGGTATCGAGGACGGTCGTCTCTCCGATATCGCCCCGACTATGCTCACCATGGCTGGTCTGGAGCCTTCCGCCGAGATGACGGGCCGCGTGCTCGCCACCGAGGCCTAATAGAAAACAAATACCGTTTTCTAGTAAGGGGGTTGTCCACAACCGGACAACCCCCTTTTTGGTATTTCTGCCATTTCTACCCCGTCCCCAAATGGCAGGTGGGGGAGTGCTGGGGGTTGTGGTACAGTACTGGAGTTTGAATTGTTCTATTAAGGAGCTTATCTATGGGTCCGTTTCAGATTCTTCTGTTTGTCGTTTGGGCTGTCTCTGCCGTGGCGTTGACGATTCTCGTCCTGATGCATTCCGGTAAGGGCACCGGCGTTTCGGATATGATCGCTAGCTCGCTGTATAACTCCAGCTCTGCCACGGGCGTCATGGAGCAGAACCTCGATCGCCTGACCGTCATCATGGCTGTCGTATTTGCCGTGTGTGTCGTTCTGTGCATGTTCTTCTTCCCGCAGGGCATCGTCGGCTACTAAGCATCGGCGTATATACGTTTGTAAAGGGTCCCGCACGTGCGGGACCCTTTTTGTTTACAGACTTGTAACAGAGTCAAAATATCCCCACATACTTCGCCCAACTAAAGAAATTCTCGACCGTTAACCGGAATTAGCCCCAAATCGTGAATAAAATGCGCTACTGTATTGCAAAACGTTGGCCTGTTGTGCATAACCAGCCATAGCAGCGGGCGGCGTTTTGATGGTTCGGATCGGATTGTCTCGACATGTGTCCGACTGAACATTTCTTTGTCCTATCTCATAAGGAGGATGGCATGGCTGATTCTATGTTCCACCAGCCCGTTATGGGTCGTCGCGCCTTTGTTGGCGGCACCCTCGCTGCGAGCTCCATGGCTTTTCTTGCCGCATGCGGCAAGAAGGGCGGCGACGCTTCCGGTTCTGAGTCCGGTTCGACGCTGAACTTCTACATCAACAACCCGGTCTGCATCGACCCCTATAACGTCCAGGAGGACCAGGGCACTCAGGTCGAGTACCAGCTGTTCGATGCTCTGACCTCTTACGACGCCGAGAAGGGCGAGATTGTCCCGCTGGCTTGCGAGTCCTTTGAGGCTAACGACGACGCCACCGAGTTCACCTTCAAGATCAAGAAGGCCAAAGATCGGAAGAGCGTCGTGTAGGGAAAGAGTGTAGATCTCGGTGGTCGCC
>CABUDB010000148.1 GCA_902490245.1 uncultured Collinsella sp. | reverse complement strand
GAATGCCCTTGGCTTCCACGCCCTGCAGATGCCATGCGTCGCGAGCTCCCTTTGCCGCACGGCATTACTCGACGGGCGCGACCGAGCGCCGCGCCCGTCGCTATTGGGTTTAGGAACATCGATGACAGAAGGAGAAATCGATGAGTAAGAAAGAATGCATCGCGATGCTCCTCGCAGGAGGACAGGGCAGCCGATTGGGGGCACTCACCCAAAAGATCGCCAAGCCGGCGGTTAGCTTTGGTGGCAAGTTCCGCATTATCGACTTTTCGCTGTCCAACTGCTCCAACTCGGGCATCGACACGGTGGGCGTTCTGACGCAGTACCGTCCCTACCTGCTGCATGCCTACGTGGGCTCCGGCGAGGCGTGGGATCTGGACAGCCGCGACGGCGGCGTGTCGATCCTGCCGCCGTACGAGACGCAGACCGGCGGCGCCTGGTATGCGGGTACGGCCGACGCCATTACGCAGAACCTCGACTACATCAAGGCAAACGACCCCAAGTACGTCCTGATTCTTTCGGGCGATCACCTGTATCGCATGGACTACCGCAAGATGCTCAAGACGCACATTGAGAACAACGCCGACCTCACGGTGAGCGTTATGCCCGTGCCGTGGGAGGAAGCCAGCCGCTTTGGCATTCTGACCACCGACCCCGAAGACGGCCGCATCACCAAGTTCACCGAGAAGCCCGAGAAGCCCGATTCGAACCTCGCATCCATGGGCATCTACATCTTCTCGGCCGACGTGCTGATTGAGGCGCTCGAGGAGGACGCTCTGGATCAGCGCTCGAGCCATGACTTTGGCAAGGACATCATCCCCAAGCTGCTCGGCGAGAACAAGCGCCTGTACAGCTACGAGTTCCACGGCTTTTGGAAGGATGTCGGCACCATCGCCAGCTTCCACGAGACCTCGATGGACCTGCTGGGCAACAACCCCGAGTTCGATCTGTTTGACAAGAACTTCCCCATCATGTCCAACATCACCACGCGTCCGCCGCACTACATTGGCCCGGACGGCCGCCTGGACGACTGCCTGGTCTCCAACGGCTGCAAGATCTACGGCACCGCTCGCCACTCGATCCTTTCGACCGATGTCATCATCGAGGAGCGCGCCGTGGTCGAGGACTCCGTGTTGCTGCCGGGTGCGCACGTTAAGAGCGGCGCACACATCTGCCGCGCTATTTTGGGCGAGAACTCCACGGTCGAAGAGGGCGTGAAGCTCGGCTCTGTCGATACCACCAAGGATACGGCCGTCGTTGGAAATGACGTCGTTATCGGGAAGGGGGAATGATCCGATGATCAATCGCAAGGCCATCGGTTATATCACCGCTAACTACTCTTCGACCTACGGCAGCGTGCTGCTCAAGGACCGCCCCATCGCGTCCGTTCCGTTTTTGGGCCGCTACCGCCTGATCGACTTCCCGCTGTCCAACATGATGAATGCCGGCATCAAGACCGTCGGTGTCGTCATGCCGGGTAACTACCGCTCGCTGATCGACCACGTGGGCTCGGGCAAGGACTGGGGTCTGGACCGCAAGAAGGGCGGCCTGTTCATGGTGCCCGGCAACGCGTATGGCACCACCAAGGGCGGCATGCGCTTCCTGCTACGCGACATCATCTCCAACAAGACGCTGTTCCAGCGCTCGGAAAAGCCCTATGTTGTGATGATGGGCACCAACATCATCTTTAATATGGACCTCAACACCATCATCGAGGCGCACGAGAACTCCGGTGCCCAGATGACCGTGGTGTACTGCAAGGCCACGCGCAACGTCGATGACGAGACCAAACTCGAGATTAACGAGAACGGCCGCCTGACGGGCGTGAGCGCCGGTGTCGTGTACGGCGACAACGCGTCTATGGACTGCTGCATCGTCAACCGCGAGACGCTGCTCGAGATTATCGACCACTACCAGGCCGCCGACTATCTGGACCTGCTCGAGGCACTCCAGGGCGACTTTGGCAACATCGACGTGTGCAGCTACGAGTACAAGGGCGAGGTCGTGGGCGTGTTTAGCGAGAAGTCGCTGTATCGCCGCAGCATGGACCTGCTCGACCAGACCGTGGCCGACCAGCTCTTTGACCCCGAGCGCCCGATTCTGACCAAGGCTCACGACGTGCCGCCTTCGCGCTATGCGACCGGCAGCCACGCGTGCAACTCGATCATCTCGGCCGGCTGCATCATCAAGGGCACCGTGCGCAACTCGATCCTGTCGCGCGGCGTTGTGGTTGAAGAAGGCGCTTCGGTGACCAATTCGATCATCAACCAGAGCTGCATCATCAAGAGCGGCGCCCGCGTCGAGAATGCCATTCTGGACAAGAACAACGTGGTTCCCACCAACACCGAGCTTCGCGGCACGCCCGAGAACATCCTGGTGCTGGGCAAGGCTCCGTTAACTTCCGACACCACCATCGTACGTTAACGTTGGCACCGCAACATCGCTCGTAACATGTAGAATAGCCGCCCGGTTTGTGCCAGGCGGCTATTCTCGAATTGCAACATGGGAGACAATATGGCAGATTCCAGCAAAAAGATGCAGATCGTGTTTGCCTCGGCCGAGTGCGCACCGTTTGTAAAGACCGGTGGCCTGGGCGACGTGGCGGGCTCGCTGCCTGCGGCGCTTGTGCGCGCCGGCACCGAGGTCATCGTCATGGTGCCCAAGTACGCCACCATCAAGGACGAGTACAAGGCGCAGATGGAGCACTTCTCCGACTTTTACGTGAGCTTGGGCTGGCGCAATGAGTACTGCGGACTCGAGAAGCTCGAGCACGACGGCGTCACCTATATGTTCATCGACAACGAGCGCTACTTTGCGCGCGACTATCCGTACGGCTTCTTTGATGACGGCGAGCGCTTTGCATTCTTCTCCAAGGCCATCACCGAGAGCCTGCAGCACCTGCCCGAGGGCTTTGAGTGCGACATCCTGCACTGCAACGACTGGCAGACGGCACTGGCACCTGTGTTCTTGCGCGAGTTCTACCAGGGCCTGCCGCTGTACGACCGCGTCAAGACCGTGTTCTCGATCCACAACGTGGCGTTCCAGGGCCAGTTTAGCGACACCGTGATGGAGGACATCCTGGGCGTGGCGCATATTCCGGCGGCCGCCTCGCAGCTGCGTTGCGATGCCTGCAGCATCAACTACATGCTGGGCGCGCTGCGCTATGCCGACGCCATCACCACGGTGAGCCCCACCTATGCCAACGAGATCCAGACGCCCGAGTTTGGCGAGGGCCTGGACGGTGTGCTGCGCGAGCGCTCCTATGCGCTGCAGGGCATCCTCAACGGCATTGACGTTGCGGGCTTTGACCCGGCGACCGACAAGCGCATTGCCGCCAACTACACCGTCGAGGACCGTTCCGGCAAGGCCGTGTGCAAGGCCAAGCTGCAGGAAGAGCTGGGGCTCGAGGTTCGCGACGACCGCCCGCTTATGGTGATGGTCACGCGCCTGACGCGCCAGAAGGGCATGGACCTGGTCATGTACGCGCTCGACCGCATCCTGGCCGGCGGCGTGCAGGTGGCCGTGCTGGGTACCGGCGACCGCGACTACGAGGACGGCCTGCGCTACTTCCAGGACAAGTACCCCGGCACCATGGCCGCGCGCATCGAGTTTGACCCGGCGCTGTCGCAGCGCATGTACGCTGGCGCCGATATGTTCCTGATGCCTTCGAAGTTTGAGCCCTGCGGCCTGTCGCAGATCATCGCCATGCGCTACGGTACGCTGCCCATCGTGCGCGAGACCGGTGGCCTGAAGGACACCGTGATCCCGTATAACGAGTTTACCGGCGAGGGCACGGGCTTCTCGTTTAGCAACTTTAACGGCGACGAGATGGGCGACGCGGTCTTCCGCGCAGCGCGCCTGTTCTGGGATAACCGCGACGCTTGGAACCAGCTGGTCACGCAGGCCATGAGCCAGGACTTTAGCTGGACGCGCTCGGCAGACAAGTATCTGGATCTGTACTTCTTTATGCACCCGGAGATTGAGAGGCCGGCGGCTGTGGCTGAGACTGAGGAGTCTGAGGCAGTTGAGGCCGAGCCTGCGGCGACCGTTAAGGAGCCCGCTGCTGTTGAGGAGCCCAAGGCCGAGGAGAAGCCGGCCGCCGAGGCCGAAGTTAAGCCCGCCGCGAAGCCTGCCGCCAAGAAGACGACGGCCCGCAAGACGACGGCTAAGAAGGCCACGACCACGAAGGCCGCTGCTAGCAAGACTAGCGCCGCTAAGGCAACTACTGCCAAGGCAGCGACTACGCGCAAGCGTACGACCGCCGCTGCCAAAAAGGCCGCCGAGGCCGAGGTCGCTCCCGAGGTAAAGGCCGAGATTGCCACCGCCGAGGCTAAGTCTGCGGCAAAGGCTCCGGCCAAGACCGCTGCCAAGAAGACGGCCGCGACCACCAGGAAGGCAACGGCAGCCAAGAAGACCACGGCTACGAAGTCGACGACGACCAAGGCTGCTACGACGAAGGCCGCCGCGAAGACGACCCCGAAGGCTGTTGCAAAACCCGCCGTCAAGGTCGAGGAGGCGCCCTCCGAGCCCAAGGCCAAGGCAGCTGTCGAGGCAAAGCCGGCCGCCAAGACCACCACGCGCAAGCGCGCTACGACGACGGCCAAGAAGGCCACGACCAAGGCTGATGCTCCCAAGGCAGAGGCTAAGGCCGAGGAAAAGCCTGCAGTAAAGGCCGAGCCGGCTCCGAAGACCGCAGAGGTCAAGACCGCTCCCAAGGCTAAGGCAAAGGCCGAGCCCGCCAAGGAGGCCCCGATCTCCCCCGCCGCTAAGACTGAGGAAAAGGCTCCGACCAAGAAGACCTC
>CABUDB010000147.1 GCA_902490245.1 uncultured Collinsella sp. | reverse complement strand
AACGTGTCCGCGCTGCAGGCGGTCGCCGATTCGCTTTCCAGCAGCTCGAAGGTGTTCAAGAGCGCCAACGAGAAGATCCAGGGCATTGGCGATACTCATATTTCCCAGGTGACCGAGCTGGTCGATAAGGCCAAGGACGGCTTTGCCACCCTCAACGGCGCGGTTGACGCGGCGGAGAAGGTCGCCCCCGTCCTTCCCCAGATGCTCGGCGCCAACGGTCAGACGCGTAACTACCTTGTGTACGCCATGAACAACGTCGAAATTCGTGCCTGCGGCGGCTTTGGCGGTTCGCAAGGTTTGATTTCGGTCACCGACGGCCAGATGTCGATTGGCGAGTTTGTTCCCCGCATTGGGCTCAGTGAGGATGAGGCAGTCGAGAGTGTCGACGAAGAGGATGAGGCGCTGTTCGGCAACCACAGTAACCTGTACAACTCGGGCAATACCTATTCGCCTGATTGGCCCCGCAACTCGCAGCGTGTCGCCGCGCTGTGGAAGTCCCAATATGGGCAGGACGTTGATGGCGTCGTCGGCATCGACCCGGTGTTCCTGCAGTATCTGCTGGGCCTGGTCGGTAACGTGTCGCTGCCCGACGGAACGGTTGTCGACGGCACCAACGCCGCAAAGGTCCTCATGCACGATGTGTACTGGAACTATCCGGTCGAGGAGTCGGACGGCATCTTTGCATCCGTCGCCAGCGCTGCCTTCGACAAGATCCTTGGCGGTATCGGCGATGTCGATGTTACGAAGCTTGTCAGCGCCGTTGAGCGCGGTGCCGAAGAGGGCCGCCTGATCGCGTGGATGAAAAACGATGACGAGCAGAACGCTATCAAGGAGATGAACATCGACGCCTCGCTGCCCGATCCGGATGACCCGAGTGAAGATCCCGTTGCTGGTGTCTACTTTAACAACCTGAGCTTCTCCAAGCTCGACTGGTACCTGAATGCCGATACGCAGATTGGCCAGGGCATCAAGAACGGTGACGGCACATGCTCGTATCGCATCGCCGTTACCCTGACGAACATCATGACGCAGGAGGAGGCCGGCAAGCTGCCCGACTACGTCGCGGCGAGCGCGCCCGATGCCGCGCGCGACGACGAGCGTCTGAATGTCTCGTTGTTTGCCCCGACGGGCGGCAACATTACTGATCTGACCGTCGAGGGCACCCAGTTTGGTCTTGGCGCCGCTACGTGGCATGGAATCCCCTTCTATTCGGGCACCGTTGACCTGCATGCTGGCGAGACGACGACGATCACATATACGCTGACCACGTCAGCCGAGGCGGGGGACAAGCCGCTTACGCTGCGTCAGACTCCTACATGCCAGGCGGCTCGCGACAGCGCGTCGGCGTAGGGTTTTTCTGGTAGCGCAGATAATCGAGTACCATTTTGGGGCGGACAGGCAATCTGTTCGCCCCTATTTTGTAAGGAGAGCGCATGAAGTACTTTGGCACCGACGGCTTTCGCGGTGAGGCTAACGTTGGGCTGACGGTAGAGCACGCTTATAAGATTGGCCGTTTTGTGGGCTGGTATTACGGCGCCAACCGCGAGCGCAAGGCGCGCGTCATCGTGGGTAAGGACACGCGTCGCTCGAGTTATATGTTTGAGGCGGCGCTGGTGAGCGGCTTGGTCGCGAGCGGCGCGGACGCCTATATGCTGCACGTGATCCCCACGCCGGGCGTAGCGCATCAGACCGTGGAAGGCTGCTTCGATTGCGGCATCATGATCAGCGCGAGCCACAACCCGTTTTGCGATAACGGCATTAAGCTCGTCAATAGCGACGGTTTTAAGATGGACGAGGACGTACTGGAGCTCATCGAGGACTACGTCGATGGCAAGAGCGAGGTGCCGCTGGCCACGGGCAACCACATCGGCGCCACGGTGGACTACATGCAGGGCCGCAACCGCTACATTGCCTCGCTCATCGCCAGCGCGAACTTTTCGCTGCAGGGCGTCAAGATCGGCATCGACTGCGCCAACGGCTCGGCGTCCTCGGTGGCCAAGCCGGTGTTCGACGCGCTGGGCGCCGACGTGCGCGTGATCAATGCCGCGCCTGATGGTTTTAACATCAACGTCGACTGCGGCTCCACGCATATGGAGCGTCTGCAGCGCCACGTGGTGGAGCAGGGCTTGGACGTGGGCTTTGCCTATGACGGCGATGCCGACCGCTGCCTGGCCGTGGACGAGCGCGGCCGCGTGGTCGATGGCGACCAGATCCTGTACGTGTGCGGCGTGTACCTGAACAAGCACGGTCGCCTTTCGGGCGGTACCGTGGTTCCGACGATTGCCAGCAACTTTGGCCTGATCAAGTCGTTGGAGCTTGCCGGCCTAAGTGCCGTGACCAGCGGTGTGGGCGACCGCCACGTGTATGCCAAGATGCGCGAGGGCGGTTACAGCCTGGGCGGCGAGCAGACGGGCCATACGATCTTTGGCGATATCGAGCGCACGGGCGACGGCATTATGACCTCGCTGCGCGTGATGGAAGTGATCCGCGCCGAGCGCGAGACGCTCTCGCAGCTCACGGCTCCGTGCAAGCTGCTACCGCAGGCGCAGGTGGCCGTGCGCGCGGCGGACAAGGACGCCGCGCTCGAGAACATGGGCGTGCAGAACGCCATCGCCGAGGCCGAGGCTGCGCTGGCAGGCGAGGGCCGCGTGCTCGTACGCAAGAGCGGAACCGAGTCGGTTATCCGCGTGCTGGCCGAGGCGCCCGACCAAGCATCCGCCGATGCCGCCATGAAGCGCATCGCCAACGCACTCGAGGCTCTGTAGTTACGCGGTTTTACCAAACCGCGTAACTGCTCGACGCTGCAAACGCCCCTAAGCGGCAATCTGACGTTCAATTTCAAGGGCGCGACCAGAAGGTCAGCGCCCTTTCATTTCACGTCACCTTGCTCGCTTAGGGTCGTTTTCGCTGACGTTGCCAAGACATTGGCGTCAACATAGTTGGCGTTGGCGACGGCGTGCTGGTCAATCCTTACAGCTCGTACAGTGTGGTGAACTTGTCCTGCAGGTAGCTGCAGTAGTAGCGGGCGTCAAAGGCCATGCCGCAGGCGCCCTTGATGAGTTCCGGCGCGTCTTTGGCGCGGCCCCACTGCCAAATGTGCTCGCCCAGCCAGGCGCGGACGGGCGCCAGATCGCCGCTCGCGCAGGCACCGGTAAGGTCGACGCCGTCGCGGCACATGGCCGGCACAAACATGGCATCGTAGGCGCTACCCAGCGCATACGTGGGGAAGTAGCCAAACGAACCGCCGCTCCAATGCGTATCCTGCAGGCAGCCGTGCGTGTCGTCGGGAACGGGAATGCCCAGGTACTCGTCCATAATGCGGTTCCAAAGCGCGGGGATGTCCTTGGCCGCAGCCTCGCCGGCAAACAGCATACGCTCAATCTGGTAGCGCACCATAATATGCAGCGGATAGGTGAGCTCGTCGGCCTCGGTGCGGATCAACGACGGCTGCGCGATGTTCACGGCGCGGTAGAGCGTGTCTTCGTCGACGTCGCCGTAGACCTCGGGCGCGTGACGACGCAGCACCTCGAGCAGCGGGCCCATAAAGGCGCGGCTGCGACCCACGGTGTTCTCGAAAAAGCGGCTCTGGCTCTCGTGGATGCCCATGGAGGTGCCGCCCTCCAGGCAGGTGCGCGCGTAGGCGGGATTGACGCCCAGCTCGTACATGGTGTGCCCCGCCTCGTGGATGATGCTGTAGACGTTGGAGATGCAGTCGTCCTCGTAGATGTGCGTCGCGATGCGCGCATCACCCACGGCAAAGCCCTCGCTAAACGGATGCTCGGTAAAGGCAAGCGTGGTGTCGTCCAGGTCCAGGCCGACAAGCTTCATAAGGTCGAAGCTCATGGCGCGCTGGGCAGCCTCGGGCACGTGGGCGTGCAAAAAGTCGGCAGCCGGCTGCTGGCCGCGCTCGCCGATGGCGTGCACGAGCGGCACGACCGTGGCCTTGACCTCGTCGCAAAACGCGTCGAAGCTCTTGGCGGAAAGGCCGCGCTCGTACTGGTCGAGCCAAACGTCGTATGGATCGCGCTTGGGGTCCATGAGCTCGGCCTGATGCTTAAGTTGGGCGACGATTCTATCCACATAGGTCTCAAAGCTCGCCCAGTCGTTGGCTGCCTTGGCCTTGCGCCACACGGCGTCCGCCTCGCAGGTGAGCCTGGTCCAGGCCTCGGCTTCTTCGGTGGGGATGGCACTGGCCTCACGTTGATCGCGGCCGAGCACACGGATCTCGTCGAGCAGCTGAGGGTCGTCGATTTTGCCGCCGGCGACGGTCTCGCGCGCTAACGAGCGTACGAGCTCAACGGACTTCTCGCTGGTCAGCAGCTTGTGATGCTCGCCGGCAAGCGTGCCCATGGCGTCGGCACGCGCTGCTGCGCCGTTGGCGGGGGCAATGGTCGCGCCGTCAAACTCGGCAATCTTGAGCAGGTACTCACGAGTCCACAGCTTGCCTTCGAGCTTGCGGAATTTTTTGACGGCCTTATCGACCTTCATGCCTTTGGATGTCTTGCCCGCTGCAGGCTCGGCCTTCTTATCGAGTTTCTTTCCCATACCATATCCTTGATCTCGTGAGCCGAGCGCTTCGGGTGGGCGCGCGGCCAGTTTGCACAGCTACCTGCCTTGTACCCAGTGCGAACAAAACGGAACGCGGCGATGCACACGCAGAATGTGTTATCCTATAGCCCAATGCGTTGACGGAGAGGGTTTTGCCCGCCGCGTCGCCGGCAAGAGAGGGAAGGTCATGGGCTGCGAGCCTTCCTGCGGTGACTCTGCATTTCGCAGCTTCGCCACCACCTGCGCCAGTTCACGAGTATCAATATTG
>CABUDB010000146.1 GCA_902490245.1 uncultured Collinsella sp. | reverse complement strand
TCACCTTTGCGGGCGCCGGTACGCGGTGCCGGTGCCCGCAGCTCTCTCCCTTGCGTAAAGATGCAGGGGGGTGGGAACAATAGCCGCAAAGAGTGAAACCAGTCGTCGTCTGCGCGCCGCGCAGTTATAAGGAGGAAACCATGAAGAAGATCATGCTCTGCTGCAATGCCGGTATGTCCACGAGCCTGCTGGTCCAGAAGATGCAGGCCGAGGTTGCAAACCGTGGTCTGGATATCGAGATCGAGGCTCGTCCCATGAACGAGGCCCACGATCACCTGGACGAGTGCGACATGTTGCTGCTTGGCCCGCAGATCGGCTACACCAAGGGCGATTTTGAGAAGGAGGCCGCCGGTCGTTTTCCGGTCGAGGTCATCAACATGGTCGACTACGGCCGCATGAACGCCGCCGGCATCATCGACCACTGCGTCAGCGTGATGGGCTAGGTGCTCCGCATGGACGATATGAACGAACTGCAGATGACCTGCTTTGAGATCATCAGCTACGTCGGTACCGCCAAGAGCATGTACATCAATGCCGTGCAAAAGGCCAAGGAGGGCGATTTTGACGCCGCCGAGGAGCTTATCAAGCAGGGCGACGAGGCCTATAACGGTGGCCACGATGTTCACATGGGGCTTCTGAAGAAAGAGGCCAACGGCGAGCGTAACGGCGAGGCCCCGTTGATTCTGCTGCATGCCGAGGACCAGATGGCCGGCACCGAGACCATGCGCGTCATGGCGACGGAGCTCATCGAGATCCACAGGCAGCTGCAGGCACTGAAAGCCTAGCTGGCGTTATCGCCAAGATGGACCGCGCGTTCCAACAGACAACAGAGTCCCTTTGACGGGCGCCGGGAGTCTCCGCCTCCCGGTGCCTTTATTTTTGGGGATGGTCTTACGCGGTCTGTTGAGCGGTCAATTGCGTTTCCCCAGATAAAACCTGCCAAAACAAACCTGTCCCTTTTTGGCAGGTTTTTGCCTTGGGAGCGGTACCATACTGGCAATGTTTAAACGAGAAAGGTGGGCTCCCATGGAACCTAAGCAGTACTACATCGGCATTGACGTCGGCGGCACTTCGGTCAAGGAGGGCCTGTTCGACGAAGACGGTAACCTGCTTGCCAAGGCCAGCGTGCCTACGCCTCCTATCGTTGACGCTGCGGGCTTTGCCGCGGTGACCGAGGCTATCGACCAGGTGGTCGCCAAGGCGCAGATTCCGCGCGCCTTTGTGGCAGGCATTGGCCTGGCCGTTCCGTGCCCCATTCCGGCGTCGGGCGATGCCAAGGTCAAGGCCAACATTGCCATTAACCTGCCCAAGCTGAGGATCGCCATTCAGGAGCACTGTCCCGACGCGGTCGTTAAGTACGAGAACGATGCCAACGCCGCTGCCATGGGCGAGGCCTGGCTCGGTTCTGCCAGGGGCGTGCAGAACGTGGTGATGGTCACCATCGGTACCGGCGTGGGCGGCGGCGTTATCGTCAACGGTGACGTGGTATCGGGCGTTGTGGGTGCTGGCGGCGAGATTGGCCACATGTGCCTGAATCCTGCCGAGGAGCGCACCTGCGGCTGCGGCGGCCATGGCCACCTGGAGCAGTATTCCAGCGCCACCGGCGTGGTGAGCAACTACCTTGCCGAGTGCAAGAAGGCGGGCGTCGAGCCCATCGAGCTCACTGGCCCCTCCGATTCCAAGGACGTGTTCCAGGCCTGCCGCGAGGGTGACAAGCTCGCGCTAGCCGCGGCCGATACCATGACCGACTATCTCGGTCGCGCTCTGGCGCTTATCGCCAACGTGGTCGACCCCGAGATGTTCCTGATCGGCGGCGGAGCCTCCGCCTCGGCCGATGTCTACCTCGACAAGGTCCGCGAGCACTTTAAGCAGTACGCGCTTTCTGCCTCGCGCGAGACGCCCATTAAGGTCGCCTCGCTCGGCAACGACGCCGGCATCATCGGTGCCGCCTACGTAGCTCTGCGCGCCGCCGGCAAATAGCTGGTGCAAGGGGGACAGGTTAGTTTGCGCCAACATGGTGCAAGGGGGCAGACTTCGCCCCGGCACTTGCCCCAAATTGTGCCGCGGCCCTTCCGTGCCCAAGGGTTCGCCGCCAGCGTGCTACCATAGCTACGTCCAAGTACACATATCAAGTGGAGGATATCCATGGCAAACGTTCTTGTCTTTGGTCACCAGAACCCCGATAACGACGCCATCATGAGCGCCGTCGTCCTGTCCCAGCTGCTCAACCAGGTTGAGTTTGCCGGCAACACCTACGAGGCCTGCGCGCTGGGCCAGCTTCCGGCCGAGTCCGCCAAGCTGCTCGCCGACGCCGGCATTGCCGAGCCCCGCGTGATCGAGTCCGTCGAGGCAGGTCAGCTCGTCGTCCTCACCGACCACAACGAGTCCGCCCAGTCCGTCGCCGGCCTTAAGGACGCCACGGTCTTTGGCGTTGTCGACCATCACCGCATCGGCGACTTCGAGACTGCCGGTCCGCTGCACTACATCTGCCTGCCCTGGGGCTCCAGCTGCACCGTCGTCACCAAGCTCGCCGGCGTGCTCGGCGTTGAGCTTTCCGACGTTCAGGCCAAGCTGCTGCTCTCGGCCATGATGACCGACACGCTCATGCTCAAGAGCCCCACCACCACCGATGTCGACCGCGCCGTCGCCGCCAAGCTCGGCGAGCAGGTGGGCGTCGACCCGGTCAAGTTTGGCATGGAAGTCTTCCTCACCCGCCCGTCCGGCTCCTTCACCGCAGCCGAGATGGTCGGCAACGACATCAAGATGTTCGAGCCCGCCGGCAAGAAGCTGCTCATCGGCCAGTACGAGACTGTCGACAAGACCCGCGCACTCGGCA
Source organism: uncultured Collinsella sp. (assembly GCA_902490245.1). GTDB lineage: Bacteria > Actinomycetota > Coriobacteriia > Coriobacteriales > Coriobacteriaceae > Collinsella. The sequence goes on along the minus strand of CABUDB010000146.1, from coordinate 2,037 downwards.
TGATCGACGAGATTCGCGAGGCCATGCGCGCCTACGCCGCCGAGAAAGGTGCCGATGGCATCGTCCTGTGCATCACTGACATCATGGAGGAGGGCTCGCAGGTCCTGCTCGAGGGCGAGACCGAGGCCGCTCAGAAGGGCCTGGGCATTGCCGACGAGCACGACGGCGTCTGGATGCCGGGCGTCCTCTCCCGTAAGAAGCAGGTCGCTGCCCCCATCATGGCCGCCTGCTAGGTTTAGTTGACCAAACGCCACGACCGGACCGCGGACGCCCCGCGCTCCGGTCGTTTTTTGTGCACGGCGCCGCGTTGTCTCTTGGACAGGTATGCCCGTGCCGTTGAACAAATAATGTTCAACCTGTGGTTCCGCTTTTCGGCCACGCCTGCGTGCTTGTCGTGCAGGGTAGGCTAGATGCAAGCGTAATACGTTAGAGCGCGGCGCCGCCACTTGGGCGGGCCGTGCTTTTTTAAGACGGGAGCTTTCCCGTGAAAGGAGCCGCCCATGGCAGCAACTGAGCAGCTGTTCAACGTTCGTGAGCGCAAGCGCTTTGAACGTCACGACATCTGGGAGCGCATCGCCGAGAACGGCACGATTTCCGCCGCCGTCATGGTCTTCGCCGCCATCGCCGCCGTCATTTGCGCCAATACCGATGCCTACGAGGCCATCCATCACTTTTTGGAGACCCCGCTGTATGTGGGCCTGGGCAACCTTACGGCCGGTCTCACCGTTGAGCTTTTCGTCAACGACTTCCTCATGGCGATTTTCTTTTTGCTGGTGGGCATTGAGCTCAAGTATGAGATGACAGTTGGCGAGCTCAAGAATCCGCGCCAGGCCATGCTTCCCATGCTGGCGGCCGTGGGCGGCGTCGTCGTTCCCGCGTGCATCTACCTCATCTTTAACCATGCCGGCGCCCGCAACGGTTGGGCCATCCCCATGGCAACCGATATTGCCTTCGCGCTGGGCGTGCTGTCGCTTTTGGGCAATCGCGTGCCCAACGGCGTGCGCGTGTTCTTCTCGACGCTCGCCATCGCCGACGACCTCATCTCCATCGCCGCCATCGCCATCTTCTACGGTCAGAGCCCCAATCCGTTTTGGTTGGGCGCCGCCGCGCTTGTGACCTGCGCGCTCGTGTGGCTCAACAAGACGCAGCACTACCGCCTTGCCCCGTATTCGATACTGGGTCTGCTGCTGTGGTTCTGCATGTTCAAGAGCGGCGTGCACGCCACGCTCGCCGGCGTTATCCTGGCCTTTACTATTCCGGCCAAGTGCGGCGTTAAGCTCGATAGCCTTACCGATTGGCTGGGCGAATGCCTGCCGCTGCTCGACGACCGCTACGACGACGAGGCGCACATCCTGGGCCAGCACGACTTTACCGTCTCGACCACCAAGGTCGAGCGCGTCATGCACCGCGTCACCCCGCCGCTCATCCGTATGGAGCGCCTGATCTCCACGCCGGTCAACTTTGTGATCCTGCCGATCTTTGCGTTCGTCAACGCGCAGGTTCGCCTGGTGGGCGTGGACATGAGCACGCTGCTCACCGACCCGGTGACGCTCGGCGTGTACTTTGGCATGCTGCTGGGCAAGCCGATTGGCATCTTTGGCATGACGTTTGCCCTGGTTAAGCTCAAGGCTTGCCAGTTGCCGCGCAACGTCAACTGGCACATGATCGCCGGCGTGGGCATTCTGGGCGGCATCGGCTTTACCATGTCGATCCTCATCAGCGGCCTCGCCTTCCCAACGGCCCAGTTCGAGGTCCTGGCTGCCAAGGCCGCTATTCTTGCCGGTTCGGTCACCGCTGCCGTGATTGGCATGATCTATATGAGCGTGGTCTGCAAACACCCCGCGCCCAAAGACGAGTAAGAGCACATACAAGTTTGAAAACGCCGCCTGTGAACACCATCACAGGCGGCGTTTTAGTCATTGGGTAGTCATTGGGGACGTTCTTAAACGACTAGTCGAGAGGGACGCTCTTGCGAGCCGGCATTTGGGGACGCTCCTTTTGTGCCGGCAGTTTGGGAACGTCCCCAAGTGCCGGCAC
>CABUDB010000145.1 GCA_902490245.1 uncultured Collinsella sp. | reverse complement strand
CCTTTCTCGGATTGGAACACCGCTACCACACGCTGATGCAGGTGTTCCGCCGGCGTAAAACCCTCGGCTTCCATGGTGTCGATGATCTTGTTGAGCATCTTCTTTTCGCCACGCGTGTGCCCGACGAGTTCGATTTTACCGGCCTCGCTCGCCGTGCCCAAAATGCGGATATTGAGCTTGTTGGCAATGACGCCGGCTGCCTTAGGGATACGTCCGGCTTTAGCGAGGTTTTCGTAATTGCACAAACTGAAGAGGATTTTGCTGTTCTGTTCAAGGCTATCGAAGTATGCGCAAGCATCCTCGAATGAGACATCCGGGTTGCTTGCAAGATAGCGGTCAAACAGCAAGAAAATGAGGTCCATTTTGCCGCCAGCTGCGCGCGAATTGACTAGATGAATCTGCCGGTCGGGCTCCTCGGCAAGAACCATATCGCGAGCCGTGGCTGCTGCGTTGTAGCTGCCCGACACGCCCTCAGAGATTGGCATGCAGATGGTCTTGTCTGCCAATTTGAAGAGCTCGGCCCACTCCCCTACGCTGGGACAAGCGCTCGAAGAAGCGTTCGTCTCCGCCTGAACAGCGCAGTTGAGCTCATGAACATCGAGCGAAAGGTCATCGATGAATTCACGCTCCCCCACTCGAATTTTGAGGGGCGCAAATGCAAAGGTGGTATGGGGCGCGGTCGGTTGCCAATCGCGGAGGTTACAGCTTGAATCGGAGATAAGTGCCCAGCTCATAGAGGGTCCTTTCTAATTGTTCCTCAACAATTATAGCCATCTTGCAAACCGAATGTACGGCTATCTAGTTTTGAATACTAGATAGCCGTACAAGATTAGAGACAAAAGAATAGACCTCGCGACTTTAAGCCACGAGGTCCACATTCACACGCTGTATAAGATGACTTAGTAGCGCACGAAGATATAGTTGTTGTTCATGCCGGCGGCAACGGAGCTGATGATAACACCTGTGTTGTAGTCGGAAGCATGAATCATCTGACCACCACCGATGTAAATGCCGGTGTGGTACGAGTTGACCACAACGTCACCGGGCTGCGGATCGGACACACGCGTCCAGCCCATAAAGGTACCCGTGGTGCCGAGGCGGCAATAGCGACCAGTGAGGCAATAGCTAACAAAACCAGAGCAGTCGAAGCTGTTCGGGCCAATTCCGCCCCAGGAATAAGCGCAACCAAGCTTGCTGTATGCACGCGAGACAACAGAACCACCATCGACGGACTGGCTCGGAGCAGAAGGCGTCGGAGCCGGAGCAGGCGTGGAGGGCTGCGGCGTCGGAGCAGGTGTCGGCGTAGGAGCCGGAGTGTTGCCGCCCTGGTTGTTGTTATTGCTGGTCTGACCACCGTTGTTGGTGTTCTCGGTAGTACCGGCAGTCTCGTTGCTCACCGTGGCCTTCTCGGCAGTACTGGCGTTGATGCCGGCCTGCAGCGCGGCGTTGGCCTCGGCCTCTGCGGCAAGCTCGGCCTGCAGCTGCGAATCCAGGGAATTTACGACGTTCTGGGCTTCAGCCTGCTGAGCATTAAGCTCGTCGACCTTCTTTTGCGTGGAGGCGACGTTCTTCTCCTGCTCGGCCTGCTTATCGGTGAGCTGCTGCTTAAGCTCCTTGACCTCTTGAATGGTCTGAGCCTGCTTATCGGAAACTTTGCCGTAGTAGAACAGACGGTTGAGCATATCGCTCAGGTCGTCAACGCCCGTCAGAACCTGAAGCAGGCTCAGACCGCCGGTCTTGTACTCGCCGGCGACATAGGTCGAGAGCTTGGCCTGACCATCGGCGATCTCCTGCTGCTTTTGCGTGATCTCTCCGGCAGTCTGATCGAGCGCCTGCGTCTGCGTGGCGAGCTCATCGTAAATCTGCTGGGTTTGGGTACCGATCTGCTCGAGTTTCGTACGAGCAGCGGCAAGGTCGGATGCGGTATCGGCGTAGGCAGGAGCCGCGAGGCCCAAGCCCAAAACACAAGCGAGGGTTGCCGTAGCAGCGCAGCGTGCCATGTTTTTGTGCGTGTTTGCTGTGCGCATGTAGCTTCCTTTCCAGTAACTAAGGGTAACGGCTAGTCTACCGTCACCAGGCTAAAGAGCTCAACATCGTCGTCAGTCGGCGTGAGCTTCTCGCGCGGGTTGAGAAACGCAAGCTCAAGGATACACCCGTAGCCCACAAGCTTTGCGCCCATATCTCGCACAAGTTTACCTGTTGCCTCGACGGTTCCGCCCGTCGCGACCAAGTCGTCCAGAATCAACACGGTATCTTTAGAGGTAATGGCATCGGCATGGATCTCGATAGAGTCGGTGCCGTATTCGAGCTCATAGCTCTGGCTCACCGTCTTGCGGGGCAGCTTACCCGGTTTACGTGCGGGAACAAAGCCGGCACCAAGGGCTACAGCCACCGGTACGCCAACCATAAAGCCGCGAGCCTCGGGACCTACGACCTTGGTGATTCCCATGCCGGCAAAGTGCTCGGCTAGGGCATCGGTCATGGCTTTGAGCGCCTCGGGGTTGCCAAAGAGCGGCGTGATGTCTTTGAAGATGACTCCGGGCTCGGGATAGTCGGGGATGTCGACGATTTGAGATTCGAAGTCGTACATTGCATGACCTTTCAATAGGTTGCCGAAATATCAGCAGCGGTTATTTGCCCGCGGTGACGGTGCCGGATTGCGAAGGGGCGACGACCTTGAGCGGCTTTACGAGAGAGTCCTCGTTCGAAGCCGGCGCGGCAGTTTCTTCGTTTTTGGCCTTGGTCGACTCGGAGCGAGCGATTTCCTCATCGAGTGCATCGATGTCGGCGTCCTCGACCACGGCGTTGAGCGACTCAAAAACGCGGTTCTTGAGCAGCGCAGTGTGCACGCCCTCGGTCAGGTCGTGAAGCTTCTTAAACGCACGCTCGAGCTTGGCGTCGCGCTCGTCATCGGAGGTATCCATGCCGAGCATGCTCACGAGCACCTGCTCAAACATCGAAGACTCGCGGTTTGCCGACGATACGTACTGACGCAGGTTGCGCGGCTCGATATGGAAGCGCGACAGCTCGGAGCAGTAGCGGATGATCGGAAAATCGCGACCATCGACAAGCTCGCGATTCTGCGGACTCTTGATGATGCGAATGAGGTCGTTCTCGGCGAGCGAGCGGATAAACGAGATCTCGACGCCCAGCATATCGGGAATGGTCTCGATGGGATGTAGCTTTTGCTTGGTCTCCTTGGGCTCCGTCTTGAGCGGAACATCGGACAGCAAGCCCACCTCGTAAGCGAGCGTTGACAGGTCCGTGGCGTTTTCCAAGCGCTGCTTAATCACGTTGAGCGGCATGTAGCGGGTCTTCTGCAAGTGCAGGATGACCTCCAGGCGATCAACGTCCTCCTTAGAGTACTGACGGTATCCCTTAGGCGTACGATGAGGGGTAATGAGCCCCTCATCCTCTAGAAATCTAATTTTTGAGTTCGAAAGATCGGGGTATGCGCCTCGAAGTAGGTTGACGACTTGGCCGATACTCAGATAGTTGCGTTCGGCCATGCCCTACTCACCGGTTTCGATGCGCTCCGGCGTGCTCTCGTGGTAGATGAGCGTAAAGGTACCGATCTGGACGGAAGAGCCGTCGTGCAGCGGTGCGCCGTTGACGATAGCGCCGTCAACCCACGTACCGTTGAGCGAGCCCAGGTCTTCGATGCGGGCACCCAGACCCTCGCGAATAATGCGCGCATGGCTACGCGAAACGGTCATGTCATTGAGGAAGATGCCGTTCGCAGGATCGCGGCCAATGGTGGTCACGTCATCCTCGAGCTCAAAGGCGGCGCCAGTCTGCGGACCCTTGACGATGGACAGAACGGGGGCGGTGATGCGCACGTTGGCCATGAGGTCGGGAACGGTGACGTCGCTTGAAGGCACGCGGAATACGCAGGTAGCGTCAGCAGTCTTATCATTCTGAGGCATATTGTTAACCATGTTGTCCATGACAACCCCTAACTTATCGCGGACGTGCCGCAAATAATGAACCGTACGTAATCATACCCCAACGAATCAGTCTTCGATTTCAGGGTTCAGAAAGTCGATGTCCTCGTCCTCGGGATGCGCGAGAGCCTGTTTAATGGCCACTCCGCCCTTAATGGAGTAGATGACAGCCGTGAGCATGGAGAAGATCACGCCGCCGTACACAAAGAAGATGCCGAGGGGCACCGAGCTTCCGTTGAGGCCCGGGAAGGCCGTAAGGGTTGAAGGTAAAAGATGCAGGCCGTCAATAACGGGGAACCCGAGCAGCATGAGCGAGAAGCCGGTCATGAGCAGTGCAGTGGCAATCTTTCCGGGAAAGACGACATCTATGGGGCGACGGTGATAATGACGCACGATAAGCGTGCCGATGCCCAGATAGATGTCGCGGCCGATAATGAGCACGCAGACCCAGATGGGCAGCTCTCCGCGGACCACCAGCCCAAGTACGCCAGTGAACAGCAGCGCACGGTCACAAATGGGATCCATGACCTTGCCGAGCCACGAGACCGTCTTAGTCATGCGGGCGATCTGACCGTCCATCCAGTCGGTGGAGGCGGCAACGGCGTAGATAACGATGGCGATGATGCGGTTGTTATCCGTCACAAACAGGTACAGAAATACCAGGGTGAGGATCAGGCGCGTAAAGGTGATGAAATTGGAGATCGTAAAGATCTTATTCGACGGGTAATCGGAAGTGCCGATAAGCTCCTTTTTGATCTTCTTTTTGATGCCCACAGGACTCCCCCGCTGGTTAACGACAAAACTTTCGATACTATACCCGTTCCGGCGATGTCTATCCAGCGTAAGCATAGAGAGTCCAGACATATGGAGGATGCTACTGGGTTGTGCGGGATTCTGCATTTGTGTACATCAGCCTCCAAATATGACATTTTTCGGCATCTTTGATGGCTGATGTACACGTTT
>CABUDB010000144.1 GCA_902490245.1 uncultured Collinsella sp. | reverse complement strand
GTTTGGGGCAGTTTTGGCTGTTACTAAAAATGTGACAGTACTCATATTTGCCATTTTTTGTCCACGGGGTCTTGAGGGAGGGCGTCAATCAGGTCCCAGGGGAGGCGGTTCGAGGGCCGCAGAACAAAAAACGGGGGCGCAGGCTGTCCTGCGCCCCCGTTCTCGGGCGTTATTCGTTCCCTGCGGCAGAATTTACGCCGCTTCGTCGAACTGCGAATTGTACAGGTCGGCGTAGAAGCCGCCTTGGGCGAGCAGCTCGTCGTGCGTGCCCTTCTCGACGATGTCGCCGTCGCGAATCACCAAGATCACGTCGGCGTTGCGGATCGTGGACAGGCGATGCGCGATGACAAAGCTCGTGCGGCCCTGCATCAGCGCATCCATGGCGCGCTGAATAAGCTCCTCGGTACGGGTATCGACGTTGGAAGTCGCCTCGTCCAAAATCAGCGCCGGACGGTCGGCCAAAATGGCGCGGGCGATGGTCACGAGTTGGCGCTGGCCCTGTGAGAGGTTGGTGCCCTCCTCATTGATCATAAAGTCGTAGCCGCCGGCGAGCGTATGGATAAAGTGGTCGCAGCGTGCGGCGCGTGCGGCGGCCTCGACCTCGGCGTCGGTCGCATCGGGGCGTCCGTAGCGGATGTTCTCGCGGATGGTGCCGTTAAACAGCCAGGTGTCCTGCAGCACCATGGCAAACTCGCCGCGCAGCGCCGCGCGGTCCCAGTCGCGCACGTCGACGCCTTCGACGCGCAGCGAACCGCCGTCCACGTCGTAAAAGCGCTGCAGCAGCTTAATGAGCGTGGTCTTGCCGGCGCCGGTGGGGCCGACGATGGCGATGGTCTGACCGGGCTGCGCCTCGCAGCTAAAGTCGTGGATGATGGTCTTGTCGGGCGTGTAGCCAAACTTGACGTGGTCGAACTCAACGTGGCCGGGGCGCTTCTCGGGAATCTGGGCGTCGGCCTTCTGCTCCTCCTCGGGCGCGGCGAGGAACTCAAAGACGCGCTCGGTGGCAGCGGCCATCGACTGCATCGTGTTGCTCACGTTGCCCAGCTGCTGCACCGGCTGCGTAAAGTTGCGCACGTACTGGATAAAGCTCTGGATGTCGCCGGGCGTGGCATTGCCGGTCAGCGCGAGCTGTGCGCCCACCACGACAACGCCCACGTAGCCCATGTTGCCCACCAAGCTCATAAGCGGCATCATCAGGCCCGACAGGAACTGCGAGCGCCAACCGCTCACAAACAGTCGGTCGTTTTGACGGTCGAACTCCTCGATCGAGGCCTCGGCGCGGTCGAACACCTGAATGACGTTCTGACCGGCAAAGTCCTCCTCGATAATGCCGTTGACGGTGCCCAGGACTTGCTGCTGCTCGCGGAAGTACGGCTGCGAGAAGTGAATCATCACGGTCAGGATAATCGCGGCGGCCGGCAGTGTGAGCACGGTGACGCCGGTGAGCGGCAGACTGATCGAAAGCATCATGACGAGCACGCCGATAATCTGCGTCACCGACGTGATGAGCTGCGTCACGCTCTGGTTGAGCGACTGACCCAGCGTATCGACGTCGTTGGTGATGCGGCTGAGCACGTCGCCCTTGCTGTGGCCGTTGAAGTAACTCATCGGAACGACGGCGATCTTGGCGGCGATCTCCTTGCGCATGCGATAACAAATCTTTTGCGTGACGCCGGTCATGAGCCAGCCTTGGATCAGGCTGCAGGCAGAGCTCGCCAGGTACAGGCAGAGCAAAAGGCCGAGCGTCTTGGCAATCCAGCCAAAGTCGACATCGCCGGTGCCGTTGACCTTGGCAACCAAGCCCTCGAACAGCTTAGTCGTAACCTGGCCGAGCACCTTGGGCCCCACAATGTTAAAGATGACCGAGCATACGGCAAAGGCGACGGCGGCAAACACGGCAATCTTGTGCTGGCCGATATAGCCGAGCAGCTGCCTCATGGTGCCCTTAAAGTCCTTGGCCTTTTCGCCGCGGCCCATACCACCCATGCGGCCCATGGGACCGCGCCGGCGGGTGGGCTTGGGAATCTGAGTCTTGGTCTCGTCTGCCATTAGCGCTCGCCTCCTTCCATGACGGCTTCAATCTCTTCTTGGGTAAGCCCCAACTCCTCGGCGGAAAGCTGCGACTGTGCGATCTCCAGGTATGCCGGGCAGCCGTGCAGCAGTTCCTCGTGCGTGCCGGTGCCCACTACGTGGCCGTCGTCGAGCACGATGATCTGATCGGCGTGCATGATGGTCGCGATGCGCTGGGCCACGACCACGAGCGCGGCGTCGGTAACGTTTTTGGCAAGCTCCTCGCGCAGGCGCGCGTCGGTCTTGTAGTCGAGGGCGCTAAACGAGTCATCGAACACCACGACCTCGGGCTTTTTGGCCAACGCGCGGGCGATGGCCAGGCGCTGGCGCTGACCGCCCGAGACATTGGAGCCGCCCTGGCTGATGGGGGAGTCGTAGCCGCCCTCGCGCTCGGCGATAAAGTCCTCGGCCTGTGCGATGCGTGCCGCCTGGCGCATGTCATCATCGCTCACCATGTCGCCGGCAAATTTGAGGTTGCTCTCGACAGTGCCCGAGAACAGACGCCCCTGCTGCGGGATATAGCCAATGCGGCGGCGAAGCTCGGAAAGGGTCATATCGCGCACGTCGATGCCGTCGAGCGAAATGCTGCCGCCGGTGACGTCGTACAGGCGCGGGATGAGCTGCACAAGCGTGGACTTGCCCGAACCCGTGGAGCCGATGATGCCGAGCATCTGGCCGGCGTGCGTGGTGAAGTTCACACCGCTGATGACATCGGCGCGGGCATCGGGATACTGGAAGCTCACGTCGTGGAAGGCGAGCTCACCGCGCGGCGCGTTGGCCGCGGGCAGTTTGGGCGAGACGGGGTCGTTGATGCTCGTGGGACAGGTGATGACCTCTTCCACGCGCTCGGCTGCGACCTCGGCGCGGGGCAGGATGACCGAAACCATGGTGAGGATCATAAACGCCATGACGATCTGCATGGTGTAGGAGATAAACGCCATCATGTTGCCGACCTGCATCACGCCGTCGGACACGCCCTGCGCGCCAAACCAGACGATAAGCACGGTGATGCAGTTCATAACGAGCATCATGAGCGGCATCATAAAGCTCATGGCGCGGTTGGTGTAGAGCTGTGTGGTCATCAGGTCGAGTGATGCCTTGTCAAAACGCTCGAGCTCATGCTCCTCGCGGTTGAACGAGCGGATGGGCATAAGACCGTCGAGCAGCTCGCGGGCGGTAAGGTTCACACGGTCCACAAAGCTCTGCATCTTTTTAAACTTGGGCATGGTGAGGCCCATGAGCACGCCGACGACGGCCGAGACCGCGATGATGGCCACGGCGATGGTCCACTCCAGGCCGGTGTGGTTGGCCAGGACGCGCATGACGGCGACGATGCCCATGACGGGCGCCATGAGGCACATGCGGATAAACAGGGTTGCGGCCATCTGAATCTGCTGAATGTCGTTGGTGCAGCGAGTGATGAGCGAGGCCTGGCTAAACTTGCCCACCTCGGCTGGCGAGAAGTGCATGACCTTGTTGAAGGTCTCGCGGCGCAGGTCGCGTGCGATGGAACAGGCGGTGCGCGAGGCCACGGCGCCGGTTAGGATGGTGGCGACCAGTGAGATCAGGCACAGACCAAACATCGTGGTCGCCATGCGGCCCAGGTAGGCGTTCTGCACGTCGGCGGGGTCGATACCCTGCGCCTTGTACTCGTCCTGCACATAGCTCACGGCGCGTTGGGTCACGATGGAGCCCGACATGGAGCCCATTTTGTCCGCCATACCGTTGGCGCCCTCGACGAGCTTGCCCTGGTCGATTAGGCCGCCTTCAACGCCTAGACGCAGGCTCTTCATGGTGATCTTGCCGCCGTCGGCATCAATCTGCTTTTGCATATTCTGCGCCGCTGCGGCCTTTTGCTGCATCTCGGCGAGCTGGTCGGGCGTCATCGCTGCCATTTGCTCGGGCGTGGGCATGGCTTGGGCGTCGCTGTTGCCTTTCTCGCTGGACGCGCCCATCATGTCGCCCATGGAGCTGGCGTCGATGCCTTGGTTGAGCGAAAGGACGACGGTCTCGGGCAGGCTCATGATATCGGCAATCTTGCCGCCGTCGGCGCGCTCATCCTCGGTTCCCCTGTACGTGCGAATGCCGTTTTTGTCTGCCTTGCCAAACGCAGCTTCTACTGTCTTGGCGTCCTTGGCGCTCATAAAGAGTTCGAGGTCGTCGAGCGATTCGGCACGAATGGTGTCGGGCACGGGCGAGGCGATGCCGCCTTGCTGCACGCCCACGTCGACGATGTCGCTCATATAGGTAGGCAGTGCCAGATCGGCGTTACAGCTGATTACGATAAGTACGATAGCTGCGAACAGTGATGGGACATGCTTTTTAAAGAGCTTGAGAATCCTCACTTGGCATTTCTCCTTTCTTGATTGCAGTCGATAATTTCGTTGAGACGCCTTAGAAGGCGCACCATCTCTTGGGTATCTGTTTCGCCGAGCTGCTCGAGGAAGGCCGCGGTGCGCTCCTCGAATTCCCGACGTTTGATTTCGAGATTCTGGAATCCCTTGTCGGTCATCGTGACGTGTACACGACGACGGTCGGTCTTTGAGTGCTCGCGCTCGACCCAGCCCTTGGCTTCGAGAGTGCGTAAGATATTGGCGATGCGGGCACTCGAGACCCAGGCGCGATTTGCGAGTTCGCTTGGCGTGAGCGAACCGCCAGCGAGCATGAGGGCGCGCATGACAGCCATCTCGCCGCCGAGAGCTTTGTCCGCAGAGCGTGAAATGCGATGATGCATGCTGCCAAACTCAGTTAAGAGCTGACGTCCAAGCTCATGGAAATCGGTATCTTCCACCGAAAACCCCTAACACTAGAAACTATTTTCGGTGAAAGATGATACCCGCATATTCGGGCCT
>CABUDB010000143.1 GCA_902490245.1 uncultured Collinsella sp. | reverse complement strand
ATACCGACTGGCAGACGATGGAGGCTATTCGCTCCGTACACGCCGATCCTCAGGATGCGGGCGTTAGCCTAATCGAGCTTTATCCCTGGAGTAGCTTTGCGGAGCATTTGTGCGCTTACGACGGTGACGCGGCTGATGTCGCGAGGGGATTTTCTGATCCTTCTTGCGTGCTTGAGCTTTTTGGTTCTGCCGAGGGCTTTATTGCCTATTCGCTTTCGACGCCCGACGGCAGTGAGCCAGCGCTGTGCGATATGAAAGAGACGGAATGGGAACGCCACGCCTTTGCCGACAAGATGGCGAATCGCCTGGGCGTGCCGCTCAACGAACTCAAGACCGTAGCACCGTCGCGGCGAGACGGAATCATTTTCGCCCTGCACGATGGCGGCTACACGGTGCGCGAGATTGAACGCTATACGGGAATCAGCAAGAGTACCGTCTCTCGTATCGTGCGCGCTTATGCGCGGGTGAAGGCTCAGGCTGAGGGCTCGGAATAGAAAATGGCCGAACCGCTCTTGTCAAGCGATTCGGCCAACAAAATTCTTGAGATTTGGGACAAGTACTACTGATTATTTTGTCCCGTGAGCATGCCGTCGAGGGTGCGCCAGGCGAGCTCGGCGCATTTGACGCGGGCGGGCATGTGCGAGATGTCCTGGAGCTGGGCGGCTTCGTCCAGGTCTTCCAGGTCGTCCTCGGAGAGCTTCTCGCCGCGGATCATAGCGAGGAAGAGCTCTGCCAAGCGGTGAGCTTCCTCGACGGTCTCGCCGGTGATTAGGTCGGCCATGATGTCGGCGCTGGCCTGGCTGATGGCGCAGCCATGACCGGTAAAGGAGGCCTCCTCGATCACGCCCTTCTCGACACGCAGCTGCAAGGTGAGCTCGTCGCCACAGCTGGGGTTGATACCGTCGTGCTCGTGCGTGGGGGCATCCATCTCGTACTTATAGTCGGGGTGCGAGTTGTGCTCCATAAACGTGGTGGAGGTGTACAGATTACCCATTGAACGTGCTCCAAACGTGATGCAGGCCGGCGATGAACTTGTCGATGTCGGCCTTGTCGTTGTAGAAGGCCACGCTGGCGCGGCAGCAAGCAAGGTTTTCGACACCCAGCCAGGTAAGCAGCGGCTGCGCGCAGTGGTGGCCGGCGCGGATGCAGACGCCGTCCATGTCCATGATGCTCGCGACGTCGTGCGGATGGATGCCCTTGACGTTAAAGCTTACGACGCCGTGGTGGTTGTCCCAATAGATGGAGCCGATGATCTGGACAAAGTCGAGCTGCATGAGCTCGCCCATCAGATAGTGGACGAGTGCCTGCTCACGGGCCTGGATGTTGTCATAGCCCACGGTGTTGACTAGGTAGTCGAGTGCCGCACCCGTGGCGAAGATGCCGGCGGCGTCCTGCGTACCTGCCTCGAACTTCTCGGGGACGGGCGCCCAGACGGCGTCCTGCTCGGTGACCGAATCGATCATCTCGCCGCCGGTAAGCATGGGCGGCATGGCGTTGAGCAGGTCCATCTTGCCCCACAGCACGCCGATACCCATGGGGCCCATGGCCTTGTGCGCGCTAAAGGCAAAGAAGTCGGCGCCCAGATCGGCCACATCGACCGGCATGTGCGGCAGCGACTGCGCACCGTCGACGACAAGATAGCCGCCATACTTGTGCACGAGCTTGCCGAGGTTCTTGACCGGGTTCTCGACGCCCAGTACGTTGGAGACCTGTCCCACGGCCAGGATCTTGGTCTTGGGACCCACCTTGGCAAGAACCTCCTCGGTGGTGAGCTGGCCGGTCTTGGTGGGGTAGAGGTAGACGAGCTTGGCGCCGGTCTCGCGGCAGACCTGCTGCCACGGAATCAGGTTGGAGTGGTGCTCCATGATGGTGATGACGACCTCGTCGCCCGGTTCGAGCACTGTGGGCGCAAAGCTCTTGGCGACCAGGTTGAGCGACTCGCTCGTGTTGCGGGTGAAGACGACCTCGTTGGCCTGTGAGGCGCCGATGAGGTCGGCGATCTGCTGGCGGACCTTCGCGATGGCCTCGGTGGCCTCGACGGACAGCGAGTACAGGCCGCGCAGGGGGTTTGCGTTCATGTGCTGATAGAAGTCGCGCTCGGCGTTGAGCACGCAGGCAGGGCGCTGCGCGGTTGCGGCACTATCGAGGAAGGCGATCTCGGGGTGCTGCTGGAACAGCGGGAACTGCGCCTTATAGGGATTGGTCTCGATGTCGACGGTAGGCCAGCCGCGCGAGGCCTCATCGCTTGCGTCGAGCTCCATAGGCTCCGGTGCGGTACAGGTATCGCATTTAACGTGCTCGGTGTCGATCATGCGAGCTCCTCTTCAAAGTTGTCGATCAGGTTGTTGCCCAAGCGGACGACGGCGGCGCGGGTGCGCTCGTCGGTGGCGGAAAGCGCGGCGTCCTCCAGCTTGGCGCGGATGAACAGGTCCTCGGCGGCGTTTTGGTCAAGGCCGCGGCAGGCGAGGTAGAACAGCTGCTCGTCGCGGACGTGACCGATGGTGGCGCCGTGGTTGCCGGCGACGTCGTCCTCGTCGCAGAGGATGACGGGAACGGTCTTGTTGTCGACGCCCTTGTTGGCCAAAAGCACCGTTTCGCGCTCGGTGCCGGTTGCACCCTTGCAGCCGTGCACGAGGTCGATGGTGCCGCGGTAGACCTTCTTGGACGTGCCGGTCAGCACGCCGTTGGCGTCGATCTCGCACTCGGTCTTGCGACCGCGGTGGCGCAGCTCGTAGTTAAAGTCGCGCACCTGCTCGCGGGCGCCCAGGTAATCGGTATCGATGGTGACCTTGGCGGTATCGCCCAGCAGGTCGCCGGCAAGGCCGGTGGCGCTGGCGCCAGCACCCAAAGCGGTGTGCTGCACGTTGACGCGCGCGCCCTCGTCCAGGAACAGGCCGGTGTCGTCGAGCGCGATCCAGCTATCGTCGAGCGTCTGCGTGCAGGTCACGTTGACGGTGGCGTACTCGTGGGCGCACACGCGTAGCACGGAACCCACGACGCCCTCGCCGGCAACGGGGGAGTCCAGGGCGATCTGCAGGTCGAGCGTCGACTGGGGACGGGCGACGACGTCGATGGCGGCGATGGCCGCGGCGGCATCGACACCGCTCACACGCACGGTAACCGTGGCGTGCTTGTATGCGGGCACATCGATGACGACGCGCTTGGTGGCGTGGTCGGCCAGGTAGGTGTAGGCAGCCTCGCCCATGCCAGTCTCGAAGGCCTCAGCGGGGGAGAGCTCCTCCTCCAGCTTAATGGCACCGGCCTGGTAGACGGAGGTGGCGGGCACGTCGAGCTCGGTCTCGGGCGTGATGCGGGCGCGGTCGGCGGCATCACCCGGGGCGGAGGCGCGGCGCTCGGGGAAGCGCTCGGCCATGGCGTCCATGGCGGCGTCGAACGCGTCTGCCACGCCAGCAAACTGCTCGTCCAAGCCCTCAACCTTAACGGTCTCGGCGGGAGCGGCGGCAAGCTCGTCAGAGAGCTCGAGCTTGGTCTGGTTCATCTTGAGCCAACCCCAAGTGGCAGCCGGCATCGCATTGACCTGCTCAAGGGTGGTGGCAGCGGTGTTCGTGGTCTGTTTCATTATCCGATCGCTCCTTCCATCTCGAGCTTGATCAGGTTGTTCATCTCGACGGCGTACTCCAGCGGCAGCTCCTTGGAGACCGGGTTGGCAAAGCCGTTGACGATCATGGTGCGGGCCTCTTCCTCCGAGATACCGCGGCTCATCAGGTAGAACACCTTGTCATCGCCGATGCGGCCGATGGTGGCCTCGTGGCCGATGTCGACGTTCTTGGCGCGGATGTCCATGGCCGGAATAGTGTCGGAGCGGCTTTGGTCGTCGAGCATCAGCGACTGGCAGCTCACGGTTGCCTTGGAGCCCTCGGCCTTGGGCGTGGCCACGATGGAGCTGCGGAAGGTCTGGATGCCGCCGCTCTTGGAGATACCCTTGGTCTCGACCGTTGCCGAGGTCTCAGGCGCGTTGAGCACGACCTTGCAGCCGGTATCGAGGTTCTGACCGGCGCCGGCAAAGGTGATGCCGGTAAAGCTCGACCGGGCGCGGCGGCCGTTGAGCACGCTCATGGGGTAGAGGTAGCCCACGTGGCTGCCGAAGGAGCCGCTGATCCACTCGATGTCGCCGTCCTCGTCCACGCGCGCACGCTTGGTGTTGAGGTTGTACATGTTCTTGGACCAGTTCTCGATGGTCGAGTAGCGCAGGTGCGCACGCTTGCCCACAAAGAGCTCGACGGCGCCGGCGTGGAGGTTGGCCACGTTGTACTTGGGCGCGGAGCAGCCCTCGATAAAGTGCAGGTCGGCATCGTCCTCGACAATGATGAGCGTGTGCTCAAACTGGCCGGCACCCTTGGCATTGAGGCGGAAGTAGCTCTGCAGCGGAAAATCGAGCTTGGTGCCCTTGGGCACGTAGACAAACGAGCCGCCTGACCACACGGCACCATGCAGGGCCGCAAACTTGTGGTCGGTGGGCGGGATGAGCGTCATAAACTTCTCGTGGATGAGCGGCTCCCACTGCGGGTCGTGCAGGGCCTCCTCGATGCCGGAGTAGACGATGCCCATCTTGGACGCCGTGTCCTGCATGTTGTGGTAGACCAGCTCGGAGTCGTACTGCGCGCCGACGCCCGCCAGGTAGCTGCGCTCGGCCTCGGGGATGCCCAGGCGCTTAAAGGTGTTCTTGATGTCGTCGGGCACCGACTCCCAGTCGTGCTTTTGGTCGGTGTTGGGTTTGACGTAGGTGACGATGTTGTCCATGTCCAGGCCCTCGATGGAGGGGCCCCACGTCGGGTCGGGGAAGCGGTTGAAAATCTCGAGGGACTTGAGGCGCAGGTCGAGCATCCACTCCGGCTCGTCCTTCTTGGCGCTGATCTCGCGCACGATGTCGGGCGTGATGCCGGCGTCGAGGCGCTCGAATCCCTCCTCGCCATAGGCGAAAAGACCTGGGCGAAAACTACGAAGGCGAAACATCCATCGGTTGCCGCATCCGCGG
>CABUDB010000142.1 GCA_902490245.1 uncultured Collinsella sp. | reverse complement strand
CATGGAGGCAATCAGGTTCGGGTCCTTGACCTGCTTGTACAGGTTTCCGATGAACGGCGACACCACCGGCGGCACCGGTACGACCGGTGGCTCGACGGGCGGATCCACTGGTGGTTCGACCGGCGGCGATGGCGGCACGCCTACGCCTACGCCCACGCCCACTCCCGACCCCTCGCCCACGCCTGACGATACGGTCGGCTAGGAGTCATCCGGCCATAAGCATCAAGGCCCCCGAGCAGCTTATTAAACTGCTCGGGGGCCTTTTTAGTTTAAAGCGACCTGGTGGGCGGTCTTTAAACCGGCAAACAAAAAGGGGTACCGACCAACGTCGATACCCCCTTACAAGACACTATGTCAGCGCACACAGTGCCGAGCGCACGGCCCGCACGCCTACTTGCGAGAATTGCTCAGCTTATTGATCAGCGCCTCAAGACGCTCGCCGTCCTCGGCCGTCTGGGCAATAACCAAAATCGTATCGTTGCCGGCAAGCGAGCCAAGCACATCGGGCAACTCTGCCGCATCAACGGCGGCGGCGATGCCGGAAGCCGTGCCAGGCTGAGCCTTGATCATAACCAGATTATCGGTGCGCAGAACGCCCGTTACGAGCTCGGAAACCATACGCTGCAGGTGCAGGTCCTCTGCCAGAACATAGATGCCCTCAGGGAGCTTACGCAGCCCCATATCGGCAATATCGCGAGAGACAGTCGCCTGCGTGCAATCAAAGCCCATAGCGCGGAGCTCATCGACCAGCACGCGCTGCGTGCGGACGTCCTTATTGCGCACAATATCTCTAATGGCATCCTGGCGCCCATTGCGTTTTTTAGCCATACAAACCCTCTCTCCAAAAGATGGCGGAGACAATCAATCAGTGATTGAATAGTTTAACGCTATTTGAAGGCTTTTGTGTATAAGAACGCATTTCGAAACAATTCTATGCAAATTTGTTTCGAAATAAGCCGTTTAGGCGGTTTTTGCGCCCGTCCGGTTAAGAAAAGCTGCCAGATGCGTACACATCACGCAGCGCGCGGGCTTGGCGCTGGCGATCGGCCCAAACAACAGACCGAGCCCCCGATGGTTGTCCTTGAGCGCGGCGACCATCTGACGGGTTCGAGGCGCCTCGAGCATATCACGCATGCGGGCGGAACGCTCGATTGACGACACTCCATGCGGGCTCAGACACAAATTCTCGATGCAGGCGACCAGTCCGGCAAAGTAGAACTTTTGGCTTGCCAGCTTGAGCCGACCACCGCTATCTGCTTCCGAGAGTGAGTCCGCAAGCTCGTCGAGCGCTCGAGTGTCATCGGATATCCTGGCATACATGGTGGGATCAAAGGCATCTGTAAGCTTAGGTGCCACCGCGTGGAAACAAGCGTCGCCGCAGCCGGACACGAATCGTGCCTGCGAGAGCGCATAAGCCATAAACTCAACCGTACGGTACGCCTTGCCGCGCGACAGGCATGCCTCAAACAGCGGACGGCTATACATCGCGCCAGAGGTCTGAGCGACTAGGCCGCCCAAAATCAACTGGGGCAGCCCAGTCACCATAGAAGACTCGTCTTCTATGGCAATAGAGGCAGCATCCAAGACGCGCGAATGACGCTCGCGATGCGCATCGTATCGATCGAGCGACACCGAGGGGAACACCATGTCTGCCGCAGTATCGCACGCGATATCGACCATCTTGGAAAGGGCCTGCGGAGCAAACCACTCATCGGCGTTCATGGCGATGATGTGAGAGCCGCGCGAGGCATCAAAACCGGCACGAAGACAAGCGCCGCGCTTCGCGTCCTCGACGTCAATCAAATCAATATGGATGTCCCTGTCGGCAGCAACTTGAAGCGAATGGCGCACACCGGGCGCAGCATCGCGGCAGACAACGACAATCTGCAAATCGTAGAGGTCTTGGTTCTGGATACTCTCGAGCGCACGCATCGCATAGCTGGGCGAACCTTCTACCACAAGGATCACCGAAAGTCGCGGATGCGAGCCACGTCGAACCAAGTTATCCGTCCTCTCGACAGCAATGAATCAAACCGTGGTTCATGGTACACCCCGTAAATTAAAGCAATGAGACACCGATTGTATTGCACGCCAAGAACAGATGTTGCACACGCGCAGCTCACATATGGCAGGTGCCGACGAACGGCGCGTCGAGCCCTCCCCTAGTCGAGCACGACAAGCTCGGCGGGATCGTAATCCACGCCCATAAACGTAAGGCCGCAGGCAGGAGCCGTGGGGCCCGCAGCGGTACGATCGCAAGCATCGATGACCTCGCGCATCCACTCGGGTTTACGGCGATGCATGCCAATCTCGACAAGCGTGCCAACGATCGTACGGACCATCGAATGCAGAAACGCATTGCCCTCGATGGTAAACGTCAGGATGTCCTCGCCAAACGCAACCTCATGGCCAAACTCGGCGCGCATTACGCAGCGGTGCGTAGGTTTGCCCACGGCAGAGGCAACCTTGCAAAAGCTTTTAAAGTCCTGCTCGCCCAAAAGCGCAGGGCAGGCGGCCGCCATCGCATCGACGTCGAGGGGACAGCGATGCCACCACACGGCACCGCGGGACAACACGGGGCGCGCATCGCGATCGGCAATACGGTATGTATACGTACGGGAACGCGCGTCAAAGCGTGCAGAAAAGCCTTTACGGGCCCTGTAGACCTCGTTTATGGCGATATCTTTGGGCAGCAGGGCATCCATAGCCCGAAGCCACCTACGGCGCGTACACGCGAGCTCAGCGTCCGTTACGGGAATGCTGATGTACTGAGCCACGGCATGCACGCCGGCATCGGTACGACCCGCGCACGTCAGATCGATCGGGCGGCGAAGCAGCGTCTCGATGGCTCGACGTAGCTCACCCGCAACCGTCGTCTGTCCCGGCTGCTCGGCAAATCCGCTATACGACGAGCCATCATAGGCCACGCGAAATACGAGCGTGGCGTCAAGCTCGGAAATCGAATTGAAATCAGACGGCGCAGTCATGGGCGCTCCCAACAAACAAGTAACGGTATCGCGACAAAAAAAGAGGGGTACGCGAACGTACCCCTCGAATATAGCCTATGCAGACGGAATGTCTACTCAGCGGTCTCCTCAGCAGGAGCCTCCTCGACAGCCTCGACCTTCTTGGGAGCAGCGGCCTTCTTGGGGGCCGGAGCAGCTTTCTTGGCCTTAGGCGTGCAAGGCTCGGTGACGAGCTCCATGATAACGATGGGAGCGTTGTCGCCCTTGCGGTTACCGAGCTTCATGATGCGGGTGTAACCGCCGTTGCGGTCCTGCCACATGCCCTGAGCAGCCTTGTCGAAGATCTCGGCAACGAGCTGCTTATCGCCGAGCTTGGCGATAGCCAGACGACGAGAGTGCAGGTCGCCCTTCTTGGCCCAGGTGATGATCGGGTCGACGACCGAACGCAGCGCCTTAGCGCGGGTCTCGGTGGTCTTGATGCGGTCGTTCTCGAAGAGGGCCTTAGCAAGGCTCTTCTTCATGGCCTTGGTGTGGCTCGCATCGGTGCCGAGCTTCAGGCCCTTCTTAACGTTGTGACGCATGGTCTAGTTTCTCCTCAAATATGCGAAGCATTAAGCCTTCAGGCTCAGGCCCATGGACTCAAGCTTGTCCTTCACTTCCTCGATCGACTTAACACCGAAGTTACGGATGTTGAGCAGATCGTTCTCCGAGAACTCAACGAGCTGACGGACCGAGTGAATGCTGGCGCGCTTAAGGCAGTTGTAGGAACGGACGGAAAGGTCCAGATCCTCAATCTGCTTGTCCAGCTCGGCGTTGTCGTTGGTGACCTCGGGAGCGAAGATCGAAGCCTCCTCCTCGACCTCGGGGGTCTCGGCAAGGTTCATAAAGGCGGCCATATGCTGGTTAATGATATTGGCAGCCTGGACCACGGCGTCGCGCGGGGCGATGGAACCGTTGGTCTCGATCTCGAGGACAAGGCGGTCGTAGTCGGTGTGCTGACCGACACGGCAAGCCTCAACGAGCTTGGCGCAACGGGAAACCGGCGAGTACAGCGAGTCGACGTGGATCACACCGATGGGATCGTTGTCGCGCTTGTTGGCCTCGCCAGAGACATAGCCGCGGCCATAGCCGATGCGCATGCTCATGGTGAGATGGCCACCCTCGGTGAGCGTAGCGATGTGCTGCTCGGGGTTGACCAGCTCAAACTCGGACGGAATAAAGAAGTCCGCACCGGTGACCTCGCAGGGGCCGTCAACCGAGATGGTGGCGGTCGCCTCGTCGGTCGTGCCGAGAGCCCTGAAGACAAGACCCTTGACATTCAGGACGATGTCGGTGACATCCTCGACCATGTTAGGGATGGTCATGAACTCGTGCTGCGCACCATCGATCTGAATAGCCTCGACGGCGGCACCCTCGAGCGAGGACAGAAGAACGCGACGAAGGGAGTTACCCAGCGTATCGCCGTAGCCACGCTCGAGCGGCTCGACGGAGACACGAGCAGACGTCTCGTTGATCTCTTCGACCTGAACCTGAGGCCTAATGAATTCTGACATGTATTACCTCCAGCCTCAGCAGCCCGGATGGACTACTTAGAGTAGAGCTCGACGATGAGCTGCTCGTTGATATCACCGCTGATCTGCTCACGCGTCGGCAGAGCGAGCACGTTACCAGACAGCTTCTCGATATCGACCTCGAGCCAGCCAGGGACCTCAAAGCGCTCGGAGGAAATCAGGGCCTCCTTGATGGGGAGGAGGTCACGGAACTTCTCGCCGACAGCGACGACGTCGCCGGCCTTGACGCGGTAGGACGGGATGTCCACGCGCTTGCCGTTCACGGTGAAGTGACCGTGACGGACGGACTGACGAGCCTCTTTGCGGGTGCGGGCGAAGCCAAGACGGAAGACGACGTTGTCGAGGCGAGACTCAAGGATAATCATGAGGTTCTCACCGGTGACGCCGTTCATCTTGCGGGCCTTGTTGAAGTAGCCGTGGAACTGCTTCTCCAGAACGCCATAGATGAACTTGACCTTCTGCTTCTCGCGCAGCTGCAT
>CABUDB010000141.1 GCA_902490245.1 uncultured Collinsella sp. | reverse complement strand
TACGGTCACGGGGACGGAAACGGCGTCCACCACGGCGCGTGCTGATGACATATTGGTCCGAAAGCCCGTTCATTTTTAGAATTTTATTTCTAAAAGCTTAACGCAGTTGATACCCCCGTGGGTTAAGCTATAAACACTCAATTTCAAATTCATCGGAGTTGGGCTGATAATATGAATTGACCGCGTCGTGCCATTGCCAACAACGACGCACTCCATATCGCACAACGCATGTCCGAGGAGGCAATCGTGCTTCTGTCTCGCGCAGAACAAGCAAAGCTAAGCCTTTATCATGCCTAAAATGCAAACCTGGTTTCCTTTATGGTCTCAAAACTCCAGCCAACGCTAAAAACTCATACGCTTATCGAGCTGTGCTGCCGAGATTTTGAGTTTGCCCAAGATTATGCAAATGGACCCGCATGGTCTATCTGGGGCATCGACCTTAAGGACCCCGAAAGCACCGACTTTAGAACTCGCGGCACATCCGCTGATCCGTCTTTTACATTTACCAAAGCCGATGTCTTTGCCTCAACGCCAGAATCGGGTGCCGTGCCCCGTACCGATGAGCCCACGCTCATCTACTGCAGACCCCCCGAGCAAATCCCCCTCACTCAATTTGAGCCCTCGCTCGAAATTGCAGATGAGCATGTTCGGGATTTCCTTACGTCGAGGGCCCGTCAACTGCAAACACTTGTCGATGTACCAAGCCCGCTTTCGGTCAGCGAATGGTATTACGTTTTTCTCGCTGCTTCCCTTGCGTGTGAACGCCCGGATTCCATTGCGGTCGTACAAGTCTCCAACCGATTGCTCAACCTGGCACGCGCCGCAGACGGGCGCCGCCTGCTCTGCCAGCTTGGACTATTGACAGCGATAGTGTTACTTCCCAATACGATCGCCGCCAATAGCGATGGCTACGCCTTACTATTTCTGAGCGACCGTAAACCCAACGAGCCATATTTCCTCTTTGATGGGCGGTCATTTGACAACAAGCCCATGACAAGCGAGCTCATGCATCAGATCCAAGACTCGATTAGTTATGCTTACGCCAAGACAACCGATGTGACGCATTGGCGTCTCGGCGATCGAGGTGCCGAAAAAATCTGGCCTTTACTTCCCAGTGCTAAAAGCACCTCTTTTGCAGAGGAGTCCTTCGTTCGCTTTGGCAGCGTAGCGGACATACGCCGCGGCATTCCCCGTAGCACTCTTTTAAAGATGCCACAGATGGGTCTTAGCAGAACGGACCGACGAATTGACTGCTACTACCTATCGCTTAAACACTTAGTCGATGGAACGGTTATCGGTTTCGAAGATCTACCCGAGCGCGTATCCGACACGGATATTTACGATATGGGCGATACGGATCCAGGTCTTTTCTATCGTCTCAAACCGCTGGGCGAGTATGAAACCTGCATACTGATCTCACGCTTCGGACCACCATTTAAGCTGGCCCTCGTAGTGCCGGGAAGCATGAGGCGCGAGCCGGTGCCTCAGAAACCTCAGTTATGCCCTAAACTCATTGTCCCCTGCGATGTCGTCTTCTGCGCATCCTTTAAAGATGAACTACTAGCACGATTCTTCTTAGCCTACCTGTCATCCGATGAAGGACAGCAGAAACTCTTAGCCTCCTCACACGGAGACTCGCTTGCGCAGCTATCTCCTAAAGACCTGCGAAGCATGACCGTGCCTGTTCCCGGGCAAGCAGAACAGGAGCGCTGCGCGCAAGAGTACGAAGCAAAACAGCGCGCCTACGAGGATGCCCTTAAGCAGGCGGGACATTACGCCGCGAGTAAGGGGACGATGTAACGGCCGGGGTTGACAGGCTGTCCGGACTTTTCCGACAGCCTGTCAATCAGGCGCGCCGATCAGCGCGGCGGCTAAAGATTCTCATCGGACTTTGCGCTGGCTTTGCCCGCCTCTTCGCCCGCGATCAAGTCCCTAACCGTTATATGCGCACCGTACGTAGCATCCTCGATCTTTTCCATAACATCAGGGTCGCAAGTTCCCCAAACATCTTTGAGGACTCGAGCCAATCCCCAAGCGGCGCTGAGCAGGACGTCAACATCCTTTAGATCTAAATGATCGACCGTAAAGGGACAGTACTCGCGCTCCAGCAGATAGGTGTCAACAGCCTCAATTGCCTCAGCCACATACTGCTCAAGATCGGGATGGGGATGGAAGGCACACAGAGCCTTGTGCGGATCGGTCGGCTCGATCCAATACAGCGTTGTCGCATCCTCGCATTTCTCGAGCGGATAACGCTCGACTGCCTTCTCCCAGCTTTCATACCAGGGATCGGCATCACCGTCCGTCATCGACCTGCAAAGATCAATCGCCGCAGAAACAGTCGCACACGAATATCTATAGCTGGCGTCTTTCTTAAACTCATCATTGAGCTCGACGTCGCCAGACAGCTCCGCCTCCATGACCAGGAACGGACCGTCCTCATCCGTAATGCTCATGGGATTGTTGTTGCACTCATAGTCCGGATACATTTTGTCTCCAATCACTCATATTGGTTTGTTAGCTTATGCTGCCGTACGGACACATTAACAAGCGATATCGAAACCGCGCTCGCGCGGAAAGTTGTCGCCCTCGCGCCAATCTGCAAGTTTTTCTCATCGCGTGACAAGAGCTTGCGATTTCTGCAAGTTTTTCTCACGCCGCGATAAGAACTCGCATGGTCGCCCCGCTACCTACGCCACGAGGCAGCAAGGATAATGGGAATCCCGGCAAGGCACACCACCAAGGCTACGGCTGCGAACGCAAGCGCGATGGCCACGCTCACGACGACATAGGCCACGGCAATGAAGGCCAGCGCCAGCAGGCAGGCAAGCAGCTCGGCCACGTAGCACAACACCAGGTTCGAGCTCGCGCGCTTCAGCAGGACGTCGGCGAGGCGGACAAGCTCGACGGCAAAGCCGCTGCCGAAATTACGGCCAGGGCCCTTGGCAAGGAACCACTTGAACAGGCACATCAGGGCGCAGCCCAGCATGATCATGATGGAAACGGCCCATGCATTGTGCCCCGACTCAACAAGGCCCTGGTCACCCATCGCGCTGCCGTTGATGAGCCAACTCGTCCCATAGCCCATGAACGGCATCGCCAGCAGCAGGCAGGCGCTCACCGCGGCGAGAAGGCGCGACACGCGCTTGCTGAAAACCGGAGCCTCGCAGATGAGTCCAAGTCCCTCGCGAACGCGCCAGGCGGCATGGTAGGCGGGGTACGCCGCGATGAGCGCAGCCACGAGCAGCGACGCCCAATCGGACCCGGGCGCCGCCGACGCGTACTCCGCGATCGCAGAAACTGAGCAGTTGGTGTGGAACGACTCGTTCAGGAACAGCGCGACCTCGCCCTTCCAAACGCAAAACGGGGCGGCGACGGAGGCGATGCCGACAACGGCAATCGCGGCGGCGGCAATAAGCGGCGCGCCCTGCACGAGCTTGACGACCTCGCCCTTGGCGGTGCGGGGCGCGGTCTCAACGGCGCTGGATGGAATTTGGATAGAAGTGTTCACGATTTTCCTTTCAACAGAGATCAAACCGGAAACGCCGGCAACTAGGATGCAGCCTCTAGTCGGCTCCGATTAGAGATTGTTCGCCCACATTGATACCAAGTCGTGCGGACACATTAACAAGCGATATCGAAACCGCGTCCACGTGGAGAGTTGTCGTCCTCAATCCATTCGAGCCCGACGCACTCATCGATCCCTGCATCGGGGACTGACGACCATCTAAACTCGAAACCAAGCTGGTCAAGCTCATCGACTCGCCCACGGATCACTCCGTAAACATCCAACGCATTCTCGAAATCCTCCGAAGACGCGTAGCCTCGCTCGCACTGCTTGCGCATCTGATGCAAGCGACCCATGGCGGCGGCGATAATCTCGCGAAGAGCGATAACCTCGCGCTCGCACACATCGATGTTTCCTTCGTTGAGCTTGATGCAATCGGGCATAACGGCCTCCCTGGTTTTAAGCCTTTTCGCTTGACTCCATTGAACAGCCGCGAACAGCCGCGTAATATGACTTTTATCGCGTTTTAAATTTTGGCTGTTTGGAGCATCGATGCTTGAGTCCGAAAAAGAACCATTTAGCTGGGGTTTTGAGGCTGGCTTTCTTCGCTCCCCCGTCAATCCCCGTATGCTTCTTCTTAACAGGACGCCAGAGATTGATTGCGCCGGTGACGGAAGCACATCCGGCAATGCAAGCGCATGGAGTCTCGTCTCCATAGCCAACGATCTATTACGCGTCGACTTAAGCTCGCTTTTCAACGAGATTGGGAACCACTTTCGTGAGCGAGCAGAACTTCGCTTTTATATCGATTTGCAGAACGCCATTCGACAGCCCCCTGCCGCTCCTCACCATGTGCAACACACCTCGATAGACTCCGCATCCGAGCCAGACCATGACGACTGGCTCGATCCAGACGATCCCGACCAAGAGCCCACCCAAGCAGAATTGAACGAAGCTGAAATCGCTATCAACCTTCAAAAACAAAAGGAACGCGACCTCGATTTCTTTGCTCCGATATTCGACGAAGCCATTACAAGCCATGCACACGGAGAGATTTCCGGCATGGCCAGATATCTCCTTGAAAATGTCTGTAGACAGTGTGTCATGAACATCACGGCGATTCCCGACTATCGCTATTACAGCTGCTGGATGTACAACAACGCTATTGAGTGCGACGAGATCAACCGCCTGTACCGCGCGGTGATTACAACATCGGACCAACTCAACAAGCAAGAAATGGCGTCCCTCTTCAGCTCCTATCTCCAGCTCGAGTCGAACGACATGAGCATTAACGCTACCAACGGCGAGACTGATCTAACAGCACCAGTGCCGTATGACCGCGACAATCCTATACGCAACTTTCCCAAGGCGAAATCTCAGATAGAAACAGCTTGCGTCTGCACCAATATCGATCTCTTTCGAGCGCTTCTCATTGTTTTTTATCAGGAATGTCTGGAGCTTACCCCGCTGCTTAAAAACACCGAGGCACCTAGCCTGCTCGCGCAAAAC
>CABUDB010000140.1 GCA_902490245.1 uncultured Collinsella sp. | reverse complement strand
AAAAGTGTTTATCAAAATAAAAACCCATGTAAATAGCCCTATATCAATATCTGGTCAAATAGACGATCTTCTGCCGTCTAAATACGCTTACCCCCGATTTCCTACCGTTCACCGGACTCCAGACGGCAAAATCGCCACAAATCAGGCACTCCGTGTAAACTAAAGCCCGTAAACGTTCAGTAAACAAATTGTTTACGACAGCGTATCCAAGGGCTCGGCAGCCGTAAGGGGTTATAGCCGCCGGGCCAAAGGCGTGCCTACGCCCAAACGGGTAGGCACACGATGATATGGGGAGGGGTCCCATGGCAGTAGATAACAAACAGATTGCCACCGATGTCCTCGAGCTCGTGGGCGGTGCGGAGAATGTTACCGTCGCCACCAACTGCATGACGCGCTTGCGTCTGACGCTCAAGGATAACAGCAAGGCCGACGTGGAGAAGATCAAGAAGGTCAAGGGTGTTCTGGGTTGCCAGTTCGCCGGCAGCCAGCTCCAGGTCATCATCGGCCAGAACGTGCCCAAGGTGCTCACCGAGTTCGTCGCCATCTCCGGCGTCAAGCAGGGTGCCGCCGTTGACGAGAATCTCGATGCTCCCAAGGAGAAGTTCGAGCTCAAGAACCTGCCCAACATCATCCTTGACTATCTGTCGGGCTCCATGACCCAGCTGATCCCGCTGCTCATGGCCGGCGGTCTGTTCCGCACCATCGCGGCTGTCCTTGGCCCCACCATGCTGGGCGTTATTTCGGACACCGACCCGACTTATACGTTCCTCTATACCACACTGTATGAGGCCACGTTTACGTTTATCCCGATCTACCTGGGTTATGCTGCGGCTAAGAAGCTCGGCGCCAGCCCCGTTCTCGGTATGCTTCTCGGCGGTGCCCTTATGGCCCCGTCCGTGGTGAGCGTCGCAACCCAGGAGGGTGGCGGCATCATCTCGGTCTACGGCATCCAGATCGCCGCTGCCAACTATCAGCAGTCCGTCCTGCCGATCATCCTTTCGGTGCCGGTCCTCTACTTCGTCGAGAAGTTCTTTAAGAAGGTCATGCCCGACGTGCTCTCCACGGTCTTCACGCCGTTCTGCACCATGATCGTCACCATTCCTATCGCCTTCATCGTCCTTGCCCCGATCGGCAACGAGCTCGGCAACCTCATCGCCAACGCCCTCTTTGGTCTTGCTGACCTTGGCGGTATCGGTATCCTGATCGTCATGGCCATCCTCGGCGCCTTCTGGCAGCTCTTCGTGGTTTGCGGCATGCACATGCCCGTTATCCTGCTCGCTCAGGTTCAGATCATCGCCGCCGGCTACGATCCCTTCGTCTTCGTTTCCACCAACTGCGCTATGGCCGCTGTCTGGGGCTGCGCCTTCGGCGCCTTCCTCAAGATGAAGAACCCCGACGAGAAGGGTCTTGCCCTGGGTTACGTCATCTCCGCCATCGCCGGCGGCGTCACCGAGCCCGCGCTCTTCGGTATCCTCATGCGCTTCCGCCGCACCATGCTCGGCATGTTCATCGGCGGTGCCATCGGCGCTGTGTTCTCCGGCCTCATGGGCGTTACCTACTACCTGGCCGGCGGTGCCTCCAACTTCCTGGTCTTCACCAACTACCTGCAGGGCGGCCAGATGAACACCGTCTGGGCTATCGTCGGTATGGCAATCTCCTTTGTCATCGCAGCAGCCGTCGTCTTTGCCACCGGCTTCTCCAAGGAGGAGCTCGCCGAGATGGAGGCCTAGTCGCCCCGGCCTTGGTCTAAATAAGACCCCCTACACGACAGGGCCCCGCTTGGCATAAGCCCGGCGGGGCCTTCCTGTAGACTTTTTAGGAGAGACGTAAGGGCCCTGTGCTTCGCGTGCGTTCAATTTGAGCTGAGCAACTGCAGCCGCAGACCCTACTGTGATAATGCGGCAGGCGACTTCTTTACCTCCCTCCTAGCAAGTCTCCCCAAGAGAAAGGTGCCATATGAGCTTGGGAAAACTGACCGTCAATACCCGTGAGGACGGGTTCCTCTGCGACGGCAAACCATTCTTTTGGTTTGCCGATACGTGCTGGAGCGCCTTTACGAGCATCACCGAGGACGATTGGGACTACTACCTCACCCGCCGTGCCGAGCAGGGTATGAACGTACTGCAGATAAACACCCTTCCGCAGTGGGACCGCTGCCTGCCCGACCTGGGCATTTGGCCCTACGCGAGCGAGGACGGCGTGCACTTTGATTGGAGCGCACCCAACCAGGAGTACTGGGACCGCGCCCGCCGCATGTGCCAGGCAGCCGTGGAGCACGGCATTCGCCCGGCGCTCGTGCTCATGTGGTGCAACTACGTGCCCGGTACCTGGGGCTCCGTGATCGCCGAGCGCCTGGGTGCCGAGGTCATGCCGCGCGAGGAGGTTCGCGCCCACGTTGCCCGCATCGTCGAGAACCTGGGCGAGTTCGACCCCGTCTACGTGGTGACAGGCGACACCGACTTTAAGACCGACGAGGCTATCGCCTATTACGGGGATGCACTCGACGAGGTCACCAAGCTGGCTCCCGAGTCCTTGCACACCATGCATATCAACCGTGGCAACCGCGCCCTGCCCGAGCAGTTTGCCGATCGCTTGGACTTCTACATGTTCCAGCCCGGCCACAACTACAACGGTCAGGAGGAAGCTTGGAAGCTGCCCGAGGATTTTCGCGCGCAGTATCCCAAAAAGCCGATGGTCAATTCCGAGCCCTGCTACGAGCAAATGGGCGCGAGCCGCAACGTGTACTGGCGTTTTACCGCGCAGGATTGTCGCGCGAGTGTTTGGTCGAGCATTCTGGCTGGTGCCAGTGCCGGCATTACCTACGGTGCGCACGGCGTGTGGAACTGGCAGACCTCTCAGAGCCGTGGCAGCGTCCTTGGCGAGGGCTTTGACATGCCGTTCCGCTGGCAAGAGTGCCTGCAGTTTGCGGGCGTGTGGGACTTTGGCCTGATCGAGCACGTGCTGCGCGGCCTGGGCGCCACAAGCGCGGACGGGGCGGTAGCTGTTGAACCCGCGCAGGAGCTGCTCGACGATGCACGCGAAGCCATCCGTGTGGCGCGCGTGGGCGAACGCGTGGTGGTCTATCTGCCGAGGACCACGGCCGTCAAGCTCAAACTCGAAGGCGGCACCACCGCCTGGAATGCTGTGGCGTTTGACCTGGAGAACAAGTGCGTGGCAAACCTGCCCGTCAAGGATGCCGATGGCGAGGTTCGCGTGGCCCAGCACCCCTTTGAGCACGACGCGCTCCTGGTGGTCTCGCCGGTTAAGTAGCGCGCGGTTCCAACGCGACCAGCGGTAAAAAGGTCCGAGTAACGACTACAGAATGAGGGTGGATAATCTCCCGTTTTTTGCCTGTGTACAGGCTCAAAGTGGGAGATTATCCACCCTTGTCATTTAAGCGTCCAAAAATCCTCTCTCGTTTTATTTGAGCCCGGGCAGCTTGGTAAAGGGGAAGGACTGCTCGAGGAACTCGGAGCAGCGGGCGTAATCTTTGGCAAAGTAGCTGCTGTAGAGCGAATCGAGCACGTATTGCACGGCGATGTGGCTGGCAAACTGCGTGATGCGGTGCGTCATGCTCTCGTGGTCGCTCACCGTGAGATAGGCGGCAAAGCCCGGGTGAATCCGGGCGCAATAGGGTGTGCCGATGACGATGACCGGGACATGCCGACTGCTGAGGATCGGCAAGATCCCCTTGAGGTTGGGGGCAAGGCCGCTGTAGGAAATGACGATTGCCACATGATCGGGGCCCGAGGCGAGCGCCGTGCGCACCTGAGCCTCGGCACCGCCGTAGCATGTCGCACTTTTACCGGCGGAGAGCAGGCGATCGCGGAACATTCCCGCAGGATACAGGTTATGCGAGCCCGTATAGATGTCCACAGTGCCGGCGCGCAAGACGAGCTTGGCGGCGTAGTCGAGCTGTGCGGGGTCGAGGAGCTCCTGTGTTTCGGCCAATGTTGTCTGGTAGAGCCCCTCCATGCGTTCCATCACCTGCGCAGGGGTGGAGGCGGCATCAAAGGGAAAGTTGATATCCACCTCGGGGGCGGAGTCTGCGCGCGAGTCTGCGCGCATCAGCTCGACCTTGAGTTCTTTGAAGCCTTCGAGGCCGAGCTTTTTGCAAAAGCGGTGGATGCTCGCAACGGAGACATTGGCCTGGCGCGCAAATTCCTTAATGGAGAGCCCGCGGACGTCCTCGCCCATGGCGAGAACCGTTTGCCCGAGCTGCTGCTCGGTGGGGGTGAGCTCCTTGCCTTGGGTGATTTTGCGCTTGATGTCCATATGACTCCTATGCGTTCGTATCGCGATGTATCAATCATAGCGGTAAACAAAACGCCCGGCTTGGCTGGGGAGAGCAAGCCGGGCGTCCCGTAAGGGGCCGTTACCCGAGCAAGCGGACGGGGCCGAGCAGGCCGCTGGGCTCGGAGGGTTCGGTGAGGGCGAAGATGTCGGGGATGGCGTGGTCGAGGGTGTTGATCACATCGATCGTGAGCGTGTGCTCGCCGGCGGCAAGGGTGCCGAGCTCAAAGCGGTAGGGCGGACAGATGCGGCAGCCCAGATCCGCGCCGTCAAGTGCGACCGTGGCGGTCTCAAAGACCTCGCCCAGGTCGAGCGCGGCGCCGGCGAGGTTCTCAGCAACGGCAAAGCTTGCCTGGTAGCGGAAGGTGCCCGCTTTGCCGGGGAATTCGGCGCAGGAAAGATCGTGCAGGTCGCCAAGCTCGACGGCCTCGCCAAAGACCAGGTGCGTGGCATCGGTTCCGGGCGCGGCAAAGGAGACGTTCCAGGGGCCGTCAACGCGCGTGACCTCACGCTCGGCATCGGAGTTTCCGCGCTCGGCGGCAGCGGGCGCCTCGGCCCCGAGTACCACAATGCAGCTCTCGTAGGGCGCGAGCTCAAGCGTGCCGTCAAAGGCGACGGGTGCGCTGCCGTTGAGCAAATCGAGGCGCACGCCGTGCACGGGCGCGCCGTCTGCGAACTCAACATGCGTGTGAATGCCCTGCTTGGGATGCTCGTTTACCAGCATGAGGTAGCTCT
>CABUDB010000139.1 GCA_902490245.1 uncultured Collinsella sp. | reverse complement strand
TCGTTAATGGTGCCGCCCACGGCGCACAGCGAGTTGTGGCAGTTGGTGAGCACGTAGGGCAGCGGGAACTGCTCCATGCCCGAGGCGCGCGCCGTCTGGATGATGCCGACATAGGTGATGTCGTGGCTCGCCATGGCATCGAAGCGAATCTTGAGCGCCTCGGGGTCTCCGGACGTGTTGTGTGCCTGGAGGATCGAATACGCGATGGTGCCGCGCTTGGCATCCGCGGGCGTCTGCGTAATACCGCGCTCGGCAGCCTCGGCCGCAGCCACAACCTCGCTGCCGCCGCGCAGGTAGACGCCGTCCTCGTACAGCTTGACCATACTGTCTCCCACTCTGCCCAAAAGATTTGGGCGCATAGCATACATTCGTTCAATATCGTGCCATAGAACAGTTGCGAGCGGGTTACGAATCTACACGTTCACTTTATCTCAGTAAAGCAGAGGACGAGTTGGGTCCCGGGGAGGCAGACTTAGACGCTCAAATGACGAGAGTGGATAATCTCCCACTTTGAGCCTGCAAACAGGCCAAAAACGGGAGATTATCCACTCTCATTCTGCGGGCACTCATTTAAGTCTGTCCCCAATGAGTGCCCGGCAGCGTCGGCGGAGCTATAGGTCGCTACCCGTACCTAGCAGCTTGCGCATGACTTGCTCGGGGTTGACTGAGCCGTCGCGCGGGGCCAGGGCGGTGATCTTCTTCTGCATCTTATACTCGTGCAGCTCGTCCTCGAGCTGGCGTACGCGGGCGCGGAGCTTCTCGTTCTCGCGCTCGCGCTCCTCGGCACGCTCCTTCATATCGAGGATGCGCACCACGCCGGCAAGGTTGATGCCCTCGTCGGTCAGCTGGTTGATGAGCTCCAGGCGCTCGATATCGGCACGCGAATACAGGCGCGTGTTGCCGCCCGAGCGCTGGGGGTTCACCAGGCCCTTGGACTCGTAGACGCGCAGAGTCTGCGGATGCATGCCGGTCAGCTCGGCCGCCACGCTGATCATGTACAGCGGTTTGTTCCTATTGTCCTCGGCCATGCTACCTGACCCCTTTCCGTCTCGTTATCGTCCATCATAAGCCCGCGGGCGCGGGCGTGCGCCACAGGCGCCCTAGTACGTCGCCTTGTAACGGTTGACCTTCTCGCGATAGTCGCGCGTGTCGGCCTCGCGCAGCTTGGTCATGGCGTCGCGCTCGTCATTGGACAGGTTCGTGGGAACCTGCACCTTGATCTCGACGAGCAGCGCGCCTGTGCGGCCACGGTGCTTAACATCGGGCGCACCCATCTCCTTAAAGCGGAACTTCTTGCCCGTCTGGGTGCCCGCAGGCACTTTCAAACGAACCGTCGCACCGCCGGGCGTGGGCACGTCCACCGTGCAGCCGAGCGCCGCCTCATAGACCGAGACCGGTACCTCCATGGTCACGTCGGCACCTTTGCGCTTAAACAGCGGGTGCTCCTCCACGTGCGTGGTCACGACCAGGTCGCCGCGCTCGCCACCGGCAACGCCATACTCGCCGCGACGTTTGTAGCGCAGCTTGCCGCCGTCGACCGCGCCCGCGGGCACCGAGACCGTAATGGTCTGCTGTTCGCCCGTCGAGGGAATGCGGTAGGTGACCTTGTGCGTCACGCCGCGGAACGCGTCCTCGGCTGTCACATCGACGGTCAGTGACAGGTCGCCGCCCTTGCGAGCACGGCTGCGACCCGCGCCGGCACCGGCGTTACCCGCAGCCCCGGCAAAGCCCGAGCCCCAATCGCTGCCCCAGGCGCCGTTGCCGCTAAAGATGCTGTCGAAGATATCGCCCCAGCCGCTGGCGCCCGCGCCGGCACCGTAGCCGCCGCCATACGCGCCGCCTGCGCCCGGCATGCCGCCAAACATGAGCATCTGGTCGTACTCTTTGCGCTTCTTCTCGTCCGAAAGCGTCTCGTAGGCCTCGCTGATCTCCTTGAACTTGGCCTCGTCGCCGCCGGCATCGGGGTGATATTTTTGCGCGAGCTTGCGAAACGCGCTCTTGATCTCTTTGTCGGAGGCGCTCTTGGATACGCCCAGGATGTCATAGAAGGTTTTGCCTGCAGCCATCGTAGCTCCTCTCCTGTTATATCCGCCGCCCCTGCGGACGGCGGCTCATACTGTCATATGGCACTAGGCCAGAAAGGGCCCCGGGTGTTGCCCCGGGGCCCTTCTCAATTACTCCTCGGTGCTCTCGGCCGTATCGGCCGTAGCATCCTCGGGCGCCGCTTCGGGCTCCGGTGCGGGGCGCTTCTCGCCACCGTAGGTCACCGTCACCATCGCGGAACGCAGGATGCGATCCGCCATGCGGTAGCCCTTCTGGTACACATCGTTGACGGTCTCGTCATACTGCGATGCGTCCTCGACGCGACCCACAGCCTGGTGCTCGAGCGGATCGAACGCCTCGCCCTTGGGGTCGATGGGCTCAACGCCCTCGTGCGCAAACACGTCGAGCAGCTTGGCATGAACCGCGTCAACGCCATCGACGAACTGCTTAAAGTCGTCGGAAAGCTCCTGGCTGCGGGCATGGTCGATCGCGCGCTCGATATCGTCGATCACCGGCAACAGCGCGGTGACAAGCTTCTCGGTCGCGCGCTCGCGCTCGGCGATGCGCTCGTTGGCGGTGCGGCGACGGAAGTTCTCCCAGTCGGCCTGCAGACGAGCGGTTCGCTCGGTAGCGTCCTTCGCCTTGTCCTCGGCGGCCTTCTGGGCCTCTGCCGCAGCATCGAGCTCATTGCGCACGTCGGCAAGCTCCTTTTGGGCCTGCTCGAACTTGAGCTTAAAGTCGTTGTCGGCGGCCTCCTCACCGGCGCGGATAGCGGCTTCCACCATCTCGTCCTCGGTCATCGTCGCCTCCTTGTTGGAATCCTCTACCTGGTTCTCGGCAGCCTCGGCGGCCTCGGCCTCGTTGGCCTCGGTATCGTCGACGGCCTCTACGGGAATCTTCACGTCCTTCTCCTCAGAGTCAACGGGGGCGGCGCCAGCGGCAGCCGCCTCCGTGCGAGCTTTACGGGCGGACATGATTACTTGTCCTCGTCGTCCACAACCTCGTAGTCGGCGTCGACAACGTCATCGTCGGCAGCCTGGGCGCCGGCGGCACCGTCGGTCTGCTGCTGAGCGTCGGCGTAGACAACCTGAGCCAGCTCGTAGGCCACAGACTGCAGGGACTCGCCGGCGGCCTTGATGGCCTCGACGTCAGAGCCCTCGAGCGCCTTCTTGGCGTCGGCGATAGCGGCCTCGGCCTTGGACTTCACGTCGGCGGAAACCTTGTCGCCCAGCTCGTTGAGGGTCTGCTCGGTGGAGTAGCACAGGCTGTCGGTCTGGTTGCGGACCTCGACCTCTTCCTTCTGCTTCTTGTCCTCCTCGGCATGAGCCTCGGCGTCCTTGACCATACGATCGACTTCGTCGTCGGACAGAGCGGTAGAGCCGGAGATGGTGATCTGCTGCTCCTTGCCGGTGCCCTTGTCCTTAGCGGAGACCTTGACGATGCCGTTGGCGTCGATGTCGAAGGTGACCTCGATCTGCGGCACGCCGCGGCGGGCAGCCGGGATACCGGTCAGCTGGAACTTACCGAGCGACTTGTTGTCGCGGGCAAGCTCGCGCTCGCCCTGGAGCACGTTGATCTCGACGCTGGTCTGGTTGTCGGCAGCGGTGGAGTAGACCTCGGTCTTGGAGGTCGGGATCGTGGTGTTGCGGTCGATCATCTTGGTCATGATGCCGCCCATGGTCTCGACGCCCAGCGACAGCGGGGTAACGTCGAGCAGCAGGATGCCCTCGACGTCGCCGGTGAGCACGCCGCCCTGGACGGCAGCGCCGTCGGCAACGACCTCATCGGGGTTCACGGACATGTTGGGCTGCTTGCCGGTCATGGTCTTGACCAGATCCTGGACGGCGGGCATACGGGTGGAGCCGCCGACGAGGATGACCTCGGTCAGATCGGAGAGCTTAAGCTTGGCGTCGCGCAGGGCGTTGGTGACAGGCTGCTTGCAGCGCTCGAGCAGGTCGCGGGTGATCTTCTCGAACTCGGCGCGGGTCAGCGTGTAGTTGAGGTGCAGCGGGCCAGACTGGTTCATGGTGATGAACGGCAGGTTGATGGTGGACTGCTGGGCTGCGGAGAGCTCCTTCTTGGCGTTCTCGGCGGCCTCCTTCAGACGCTGCAGGGCCATGGGGTCCTGACGCAGGTCGACACCGTTCTCCTGCTGGAACTTATCGGCCATCCAGTCGATGACGCGCTGATCCCAGTCGTCGCCGCCCAGGTGGTTGTCGCCCGAGGTGGACAGAACCTCAAACACGCCGTCGGCGAGATCGAGGATGGAAACGTCGAAGGTGCCGCCGCCCAGGTCGAAGACCAGGATGCGCTGGTCGGTGCCCTGCTTGTCCAGGCCATAGGCAAGAGCGGCAGCGGTCGGCTCGTTGACGATACGCTTGACGTTGAGGCCGGCGATCTTACCGGCGTCCTTGGTGGCCTGACGCTGGGCGTCGTTGAAGTAGGCCGGGACGGTGATGACGGCGTCGGTGACGGTCTCGCCCAGATACTTCTCGGCGTCGGCCTTCATCTTTGCGAGCGTCATGGCGCTCACCTGCTCGGCGGTGTAATCCTTGCCCTCGATGTCGACGACGGCACGGCCACCCTGGCCCTCCTTGACCTCATACGGCACGGTCTTGATCTCGGAGGTGCACTCGGAGTACTTGCGGCCCATGAAGCGCTTGATGGAGAACACGGTGTTCTTGGGGTTGGTGACAGCCTGGTTCTTAGCGGCCTTACCCACGACGCGGTCGCCGTCGGCACGGAAGCCCACGACAGACGGGGTGGTGCGGTCGCCCTCGGCGTTCACGATAATGGTCGGAGAACCGCCCTCGAGAACGGCCATTGCGGAGTTAGTAGTACCAAGGTCGATACCAAGAATCTTGCCCATTAGAAATTCCCTCTCTCTTGTGCGTTTGCACCGACTCGGCGGTCTGCCGAGCGGTGTTTCGGCTTGTCTTTCAGGATGTAGTGTATCCCCTTATGGGCCGGTACGCTGTCAGCTCTGCACGGTGCTGCTCCTCAAAGGCTGCGGGTCGCTTG
>CABUDB010000138.1 GCA_902490245.1 uncultured Collinsella sp. | reverse complement strand
ATTGATCTGACCTCTGAGTCTGATTCGTGGCTGGACATCTCCTTGGATCCTTCCGAGTTCGGACTCGATTGGTCCGCCGAGGATTAGAGGGCGGTCGTACTCGCCCTGCACACGGGGATGCGAATCGGCGAGGTCTGCGGCCTTCGGTGGTGCGATGTGGATTTCGAGACGGGCCTGATCTCGATCAGACACTCGGTGGCGTACGCGAAGGGAATGGGTTCGTTCATCAAGGACACCAAGACCCATGACGCCAGGGGTATCCCCATCGACCCGGTCGGCCTACTCCCCTTCCTGAAGGAGACCCACGAGATCGACTGCGGAAAGCTGCGCTTGCGCGGCCTTACCGGGGCGGTCGAGATCGGGGACTGCTACATCCTGTCGGAGCCGGGCGCGACCTTCGCGACGACAAGCTATATCCGCAGGGCGTTCAAGACGTTCTCGGAGACCAACGGCCTCATGGGCACCAACGACGAGCTGATCACGTTCCACGGCCTTCGCCACACGTTCGCAACGCAGTGGATCCGCCAAGGCGGCGATATCAAGGCGCTCCAATCGATCCTCGGCCACAAGGACGCCATGGCGACGCTCAACGTCTACGCCGACATCGAGCCCATCTCCAAAATCCATAACATGCTGCGCGCCACGCCGTGCCTTTGGCGCGGGCACCTCGGGCCGAGGGTCGATCCGGGTCCCATGTTCCAGCAGAGGATCCAGGAGTCCATCGAGACGCTCCAGGCGTTCGGCTACGGCATCACCGAGCCGGACGACCGAAATATCGCCATACGCGACGTGAAGACGAACAGTTGGCTCTAGCTCACCGAGTACGCGGCAGTGCTGGGCCCATCCCAACTGAGGTCACGGTGGTCCGATAGGGGCGCCGCCCGCGGCATGCGCCGCGGAGCGGTATCCCCTACCGAAGGGCGGGGATGCCCTCCGCTTCCAGTTCGGAATCAGCCGTCGGAGGCGTTCGGCTGACTGCGGGAACGGCCTGTCCGCTCAATGTGTTCGGCTGAGATCGGAAATCAACCCAACACGAGCCGGACACGCGCCAGACGGCTCTTCCCCGTGCGGCCTTCCCCCTTACGCTCATGTTGCAGGCATGTAACGCCGCAGCGAGCGCGCCTTTTTTTGCGCCAGACAGGTACAATGATGAACACTGTACCGTAGCGGAGCGCCCCGCGCGCGCCGCAATCACGCGAAAGGGTTTCCCATGGCCGAGATCTCGTCCTCCCGTATCGTCATCACCGTCCTTGGCAAGAACCGCCCCGGCATCGTCGCCGGCGTCACCCGTGTCCTAGGCGAGGCCAACGTCGACATCCGCGACATCACGCAGTCCATTATCGAGGACATCTTCACCATGACCATGCTGGCCGATACCGCCGAGTCCAAGCTCGACTTCGCCGAGCTGCAGAAGGCCCTGGCCGAGGCCGGCGAGCTTTCGGGCGTCAACGTGTCCATCCAGCGCGAGGACGTCTTTAACTTTATGTACCGCCTGTAGCGAGCAAGCCGCTGGGGATAGCCTGACGCGCGCATGCCCATGCAAGTCACCCCGATGCGGCCCGGAGAGGAGCGCGCATGGCCTACGACGCCAAGAAAATCTATTACCGCTTCGATGACCACTTGAGCCGACTAGTCCTGGATTACGAAGCAAGCCGCCAGATTTCGTCTGAGAGCGAAAGCCTCTACCACGGCCTGCCGACCGACCCTTATGACGAGGGCCTGTTTGTCGAGCACAATGTCAAGCGCGGCCTGCGCAATGCCGACGGCTCGGGCGTGGTCGCGGGTCTCACTCGTATCTCGGATGTGCACGGCTACAACAAGGTCGACGGAAAGGTCGTGCCCGATCAGGGCAAGCTCACGCTTCGCGGCTACAGCATTGAGGATCTGGTCAACAATGCCCAGGCCGAGAATCGCTACGGCTACGAGGAAGTCGCCTATCTGCTTATCACGGGTTCGCTGCCCAACAAGGAAGAGCTCGACGGCTTTTGCGAGCGCCTGGGCGCCTTTAGACATCTGAGCGACGAGTACGTTAAAGAGTTCCCTATGACCACGGTGTCGTCGAGCATCATGAACGTGCTCCAGCGCGCCGTACTGCTGCTCTACGCCTTCGATGCCGAACCAGACGTGATCACGCCCGAGCACGAAATCGACGTCGCCATTTCCATGCTCGCACGTCTCCCGCGCATCGCCGCCTTCGCACACATGGCCTCGGTCGCCAAGCTTCGCGGCTCCGAGGTTCACGTGCCGCACCCCACGCCCGGCCTCTCCACCGCCGAGACCATCCTACAGGTCTTGCGCGGTGGCATGGCGTTCACCCGCGACGAAGCCATGCTGCTCGACGTGATGCTCATGCTGCATGCCGAGCACGGCGGCGGCAACAACTCCACGTTCGCCTGCCGCGTGCTGTCCTCATCGGCCACCGACCCGTATTCCGCCTACGCCGCGGCTATCGGCTCGCTCAAGGGCCCGCGCCACGGCGGTGCCAATGCCAAGGTCGTGTCTATGCACGAGGACATCCGCGCGCATGTCTCCAACTGGGAGGACGAGGACGAGGTCGCAGCCTATCTGGGCAAGATCCTCGACAAGCAGGCCTTCGACGGCACGGGTCTCATCTACGGCATGGGCCACGCCGTCTATACGCTCAGCGACCCGCGCGCCGAGGTCTGCCGCCGTTACGCGCGCTCGCTGGCAGCCAAGAAGGACTTGGGCGAAGAGTTCGCGCTCATCGAGCGCATCGAGCGCCTGGCACCCCAGGTCATGCGCGACCACGGCATGACCAAGCCCATCTGCGCCAACATCGACCTGTACACAGGCTTTATCTACAAGATGCTCGGCGTGCCCGAGACGCTTTTTACGCCGTTATTCGCCGTCGCCCGCATGGCCGGCTGGTCGGCACACCGCATGGAAGAGCTCTTCTGCGCGCACCGTATTATTCGCCCGGCCTATCGTCCGGTGATCGAGCCGCTGGAGTACAAGCCGCTCGCCGACCGCTAGGACGCGAACCGTTATAGAACTCGAGCGTGGCCAGGGACCCAAGCCCTCGGCCACGCTTTTTATGCCAGTAGAAAGGGCTGCATCAAATGATTGTGTTTTCCGATATGGATGGGACGCTGCTGACGAGCGATAAGCAAATGAGCGATGCCACCTGGGCGATGCTCGACGAGCTCGCACGTCGTGGCATCGAGTTTGTTCCCTGCACGGGACGTCCACTGTCGGGCATCTTTGAGCCCATTCTCGCCCATCCCGCCGTGCATTACGCGGTCTGTGCCAACGGCGCCAGCGTCTGGCAGCTCGACGAGGATACGCCCACCGACGCCTCGCGCGCCACGTGCATCTTGAGCCGTCCGCTCGACCGTGGCATTGCCCACCGCATCCATCGCATTGCCGCCGGCCACGATGTGACCTTCGATATCTTCGCGGATGGGCAGTGCTTCCTCCCCCGCTCGCTATACGGGCGTCTGGATGAGTTCTGTGGCGGCGACCCCCACATCGCGGCTTCGCTCAAGCGCACACGAACGCCGATCGACATGAATATCGACAGCAAGATCGACGAGGTCGAGACGCTCGAACGCATCGCTATGTACTGGCAAGACCCCGCCGATCGCGACGCCATCGCGGCGGCGCTCGACACGCTCGGAGGCATTGAGGTCACGCGTTCGTACGCCATGAATATCGAGGTTATGGGCGAAGGCGCCACCAAGGGAACGGCCCTCACGTGGCTGTGTGAGCATCTGGGCGAGCGTCTCGCCGACGCCTGGGCGTTCGGCGACAACATCAACGACATCCCCATGCTGCAGGCAGCGGGCCATGGCATGGCCATGATCAACGCCGAGCCCGAAGATCGCGAGGCCGCCGACGCCATCACCGAATACGACAACGACCACGACGGCGTCGCCCGCACCATCATGGCCGCCCTCGCCTAGTCATTGGTCAGTCATTGGGGACGTTCTTAAACGACTAGTCACTGGGGACACTCTTCGCAAAAAGCTGCAAGGACTGTCCCCCACTGTCGGCAGAAAAGGAACGTCCCCATCTGCCGGATTAGGAGAGACTCTCCAGCACGCGACGGAGCTCCTGCTGGACGGCGTGGTCGCGGTTACAACCCACCACGCGATCGGCCACCGCCTTAAGCGCGGGGCGCGCGTTTTCCATCGCGCAGCCCGTGCCGACAAAGCGAATGATCTCGTAGTCGTTCATCGAGTCGCCAAACGCCATGACCTCGTCGCGACCAATGCCGTAATGCTCCGCGAGCTGCGCGATACCCGAGGCCTTCGACACACCGGGCTGCATGGCATCGATCCACGCGTTGCCCGAAGGCGCAAAAGTAAAGAGCTGACCAAGTTCGCGCTGTAGCACGTACGCACTGTCCATAACCGCACTGTCGTCGCAAAAGATACTCGCTTTGATGATATTTACGCTGGGATCGGGCAGCTCCCAAATACGCTCGGCATTGGGAAGGTCCTTATCGACCTCACGCACGAACTTGCACTCGTCATCGAGCAGGAAGGACTTGGTTCGGTCAAAGAGCGCAAGATGCAGATTGGGAAACGTCCTGACGGCTTGGGCGAGCCTTCGAATCGCCAGGTGGGAATACACCTCACGGTCTACCATCTTACCGTCGGCGTAGACTTGGGCGCCGTTAGCGGCGACAAAGTCCATCTTGTCGCGAACGGGCGCAAAGAACTCGCACAGGCGATCGTAGCGACGACCTGACGATGCGGCGAAATGCACGCCATGCTCGTGTAGCGCCAGAATCAGTTCGTAGGTCTCGGGAGGCACCTGGCCGTTTTCGTCAAGCAGTGTGCCGTCCATATCGGATGCAATCAGTTTAAACATAGAAAAGCTCCCTTCGGGCTTGTTGGAATCGAACGTGTATCCGATTCCAACGTACCCAAAGGGAGCTCAAATAAGACTCCGCGGGCGTAAACGTTACATAGACCTGGCAAATAGCTCACGCGTGCCAGAGAGCCCACGACCGCGGCGGCAGGCGACACACGGAAGAGTGTCCCCGACGACTAGTCGTTTAAGAACGTCCCCGATGACTAGTCGGCGTAGGTGAAGGTGGTGACGTCGAACAT
>CABUDB010000137.1 GCA_902490245.1 uncultured Collinsella sp. | reverse complement strand
GACATTATGGGCATCTTTAAGAACGATGACCAAAAATCGAGCCAGTTTGGATTTGACGAGAAAAGCATGGCGGGCAAAGCCGTCAAGGCCGTGCGCTGGATTTACGCCATCACAGGCGTCGTGGCGCTCATTGCTGGTATCGCGCTGCTTTTTGCACCCGCTAAGTCCCTCGTCTTTTTGACGACCGTCCTGGGTTTTTACTTTGTAATCACCGCTGCCATCAGGTTGTTCACTGCCATTTTTGAGCCGCTGCTGCCCACCGGCTGGCGCGTGACGAGCATCATCTCAAACCTACTCATTATCTTGGGCGGCGTCATAATCCTGCGCAACCAGGCCTTCTCGACCGCGACGCTCACCACGATGGTAGTTATCGTGGCCGGCTTTGGCTAGATTGTCGAAGGTGTCATGTCCATTCTGGAGTCCGAGCTTTCGTCCAACCGTGCCCTCGCCATCCTGAGCGGCGCACTCTCCATCATCGCCGGCATGTTCGTGTTTATCTATCCGCTGTGGTCGGCCAAGATGCTCGTCATCTTTAGCGGCGCCGCGCTGCTGGTGTTTGGCGTAACGCTGATTGTTCGCGCTATTCAATTTGGCAAACTGGTGCACTAGATGCCACGAACGCTCTTTATTGATGCAGACGCCTGCCCGGTCACGCGCGAGTCGATTGACTGCGCGCGGCGGGCGGGCGTCGCCGTTGTTATCGCCGGCAACAGCACGCAAAACCTGGAACGGCACATTCGCCGCGACGACCCGCGCGATGCCGAGCACGCGCGACGCGGATTTTGGGTCACGACGCTCGATGTGAGCGTGGGCGCTGACAGCGCCGACTTTGCCATTGTCGAACGCCTGCAGGCGGGCGACGTGGTCGTGACGCAGGACATTGGCTTGGCGAGCATGGTGCTCGGGCGCGATGCCGCCGCCATCGGTGTGCGCGGGCGTGTGTACGACAAGGCGACTATCGACATGCAGTTGTTTATTCGCCACGAGGAAAAGAAGGTACGCCGTGCCGGCGGACGCACTCGCGGTCCGGCAGCATTTACCAGCGAAGACCGCGCTCGCTTTAAGCGCAACCTCACCGAGCTGCTGGGCTAACCCAGGTAGATTTTTAGGACATGCCCGAAAATCTACCTTTTTGTTTTGGCAGCGGGGAATGCCCTGGTCACAGGGGTAGATCGTAAGACATGTCCCAATAATCTACTTAAAGGCCAACGGCGGAGAGGATGAGGCCCCAGCCAGCGCCGATGACATACATCATGATCAGAAACACAGCGTTTTCGCGGGCGCTGCGGTTGGTGCGGAACAGCACCAGGTAGCCCACGCCAGCGGAGATAAGCGTGCCAGCGAGCATCGGCGCCAATTGCAGCGCACCTTCCAGATATAGTTGCGTAATGACCACGCTCGCCGAGCAGTTGGGAATCAGGCCGACAAGCGCCGAGCCCAAGACGGCGAGCGTCTCGTTGCCACGCAGGAACTGCTCGATCGCGGACTCGCCGAAGGTCTCGAGCACGGCGACCAGGACCAGCGTCACCAGGAAAATAAAAACCGAAACCTGCACAGTGTGCGAGATCGCGCTGCGGATAATCGACAGAACGGGCGCGCCCTCGTGCGAGTGGTCGTGGCTGTGGCCGTGGTGGTGCTCATGCTCGCCCGTGTGACCGTGATCATGGCTGTGTCCGTGGTCGCGCTCGTGTTCATCTTCTTCATCACAACCGCAATGGTCGCGCTCGCACAGCTCGTGGATGTGGTCGGCGCTCACGCCCGCCTCGGCCACCTCGTCGATGATGTCACCGCCGCTGTGGTCGTCGTGCGCGCAGTTCACATGAGCCGGATTGGCAGCGGTCCCCAGCACGGTACGGCGAATCGCCGCATG
Source organism: uncultured Collinsella sp. (assembly GCA_902490245.1). Classification (GTDB taxonomy): domain Bacteria; phylum Actinomycetota; class Coriobacteriia; order Coriobacteriales; family Coriobacteriaceae; genus Collinsella. Next base: position 3,217 of record CABUDB010000137.1, on the reverse strand, counting down.
CGCGCGAGCGTTACGACGCAGGCCGCGAATGGCAGCGTCCACAATAAAACCCGTGACCAGCGCGATCAGTGCCTTCGAAGCCAAAAGCATCGCCATGGTCTGCACGGGCACCTGCTCGGCGAGCAACAGCGGCAGCATCTCATCGGAGGTCGAAAGGAACACCGCCACCAACGTGCCCAAGGTCACGACACGACCGGCGTACAGCGTGGCCGCCATGGCCGAAAAGCCGCACTGCGGCACCATGCCCAACAACGAGCCAACCACAGGGCCCGCAGCGCCGGCGCGCTTGATGGCGCCGTTAACGCGGTCGCCCGCAACATGCTCAAGCGTCTCGAGCGCAAGGTACGTCACCAACAAAAACGGCACCAGCGAGAGCGTGTCTTTGCCGGCATCGAGCAGAATATCTATCAGTAAATCCATGACGGATGGAACCTTTCGTGTCTTTCGGCAGCATTGTAAAAGTCCTAGCGGTCAACTAGGGTATTGTAGTTGTCCTAGGCGCGATGCCAATAGTTGCCCATGGTAAACTATCATCTCGCCACATCTCAATGAACCCGAGCCGCGCGGTGTGGCCCGTCCAAGGAGCAGTTATATGAACGTTTCACAAGCACTCGAATACGAGCGTCAGCCGTTTATCCCCATGTTTATCTATGGCGATCACGGCGCCATGGAGTCCGAGCGTCAGAAAGGCGAGGAGGCCCTTAAGGTGCTCGAAACCGAGTACTTTACCGCCGAGGATGACCCCGGCTTCGACTTTGCCACCGTACGCGACCTGGCTGACCGCAACCGCGACCTGTGCGACCAGATTGGCGAGGCACGCCTGCGCAACGTGACGCCCGCGACGCTTTCGCGCGGTCTGTCCGATGCCGACACCTGCGCGGCCATCGGTAAGATGCAAAAGCGCACCGCCGCGTCGGTCATGCGCGAGATCCGCGGCGACCGCGACGCGCTCGGCGTGGCCTACGCCCGCAAGCCCATCCAGGGCACAGTGCTCGGCATCGACATCGAGACCACCGGCCGTGCACCCGAGCGTGGTTATATCATCAACGTCGGCTGGGAGATCATGGAGCTCACCAGCGACGCCGTCCCGCATGACACCGAGGCACACTACTGCGGCCTGCCCGACATCTACCGCGGCGAGGATGTACCGCTGTCGAATATCCACCACATCACCTGGGACGACATCGACGGCAAGAAGCCGTTCCGCGAGAACAAGGAGCTGCAGAAGCAGCTGCTCAAGCTCATGAAGAAGTACCCGTACATGGCACACAACGCCGCGTTTGAGGACAGCTGGTTCAAGATTCACCTGGACGGCTACGCCGAGGCACGCCGCGCCGGTAAGATCATCGTCATCGACTCGCGCCAGATCTGCCGCAGCCTGGACGCCGACGTGCGCTCGCTTCCCCGCGAGTCCGCCCCCGCCGCGCTCGAGAACTGGGCGCGCCGCCGCGGAACCCTCGCCGCCGACGCCAACGAGCAGCATCTGGGCCTGGACGACACCGATCTCATGCTCCGCACCGTCCAAGCCGAGTTCAACCTCAAGAACCTATTCGCGAAATAACCGATCCATCTGCGGGAGCGCCTGCCAGGCACAGCGCAATCCGTCTGGGCACACCGGCACGCAGTAAACTAGGGCGCAGCCTTATGGCTGCACCCTAGTTTTCATCAAAACGAGCAAATACGCGTGCTTCACATGGTCGGCAGGTTGGCCCACCCACATTTTTCTAGTTGTTCGGCCAGCTGAACCACTAGTCGAGGCCCCTTGAACCGCAATCGAGCGCTATAGTCGCCCTAATTTCGCAACCATGCCCCATAAATCTACCTGAATCAATTCGAATAGGACGTTGCGATCGCACCATTCGTATAGGATAAGGCCGAATAACTCAAATTATGTTGGTGAGGCATCTGAGCGGTCGGCAAAACGCTTAGAAGCTACGAATCCGCAACTAAAGTTCGCCAAAAAGGGGCAGCCGACAGAAACCTCCCCAGCCGAAGCTGCCCCCCCCCTCAATACGACAGCTCAAAAACCCACCGTTCGCAGAAGATAAGCCGCGCCCCAACACCGTTGCCCGAAGTTTCGAGCGTATATGGCGTCCGCTATGCCATCATGCGCGTATGGGAATCGTTCTGTCACATACCACGGCACGCGCTGTATACCAAACAGTCAACTCGCTCGCAAGCCACGCGACCGATCCCATATCTATGGAAAAGATCAAGGTGTCTGCGCCGACCACGTCCAACCTGGAAGCGGCGCGAGCATGGCTCAACAGAAAGAATGTCGATTCTGAAAGCATCCATGTGCTGACGTTTTCCAATAATGCCAAAAGGCACCGCAAGGGCTGCATCTGCCACTGCACGCGCTATACGTTTGATGCAGAAAGCTACCTAGAACTCGAGCCGAACGTCTACATCGTCGACATCAAGCTGTGCGCGTTAGAAGCAACAGCCGACCTCAACCTTTCGGAGCTCGTTGAGTATTACTTTGAAATCTGCGGCTCCTACGCGCTTGGAACGTCCGACGAAGCTCAATATCGCGAGCGCCCAGCCCTAACCAGCGTTGAAGAGCTCAGAGCCTTCTTTTCAGAGGCATCGGGGTATCGTGGATCTAATAAAGCACTTAAGGCACTTTCTTATGTACGCGAAGGCTGTCGCTCCCCACTCGAAACGGCGTTTGTCATGATGCTGACAATGCCCAAGTCAATGGGTGGCTTAGCCATACGCGCTATCAAAACGGATTATCCGATCCCAGTCCCCAAAAGATACGCCGCCCTAACGCGACGGACGGTTTTCTACCTCGACGCGCTGCTCGAAAATTCGATGACCGATATCGAATACAACGGCTTTTACCACGACAAGCCCGAGCAGCAATCAATTGACGAGGAACGCCGCAACACGCTGCGAAACATGGGATATGCCGCTATCACAGTTAGTCGTCATTCGTTTTTCAAGCAGTCCGCTTTTAGACGGGTCATGGAAGCGATTCGCATTCGCGAGAAGATCTGGCCCGGTCGACTCCCGGATAACTTCGCCATCCTGCAAGAAAATCTTCGTCAATTTGTCTTGCGGCGCTACTTCGAATACGGTCGCCGCGTCCTGGAGGCACTCAAAGAAGAAGAGGCCGCCAGGCGCGAAATTGCAAGCCAATATCCGCAAGCTGATGACCCGAGCATCAACGATGTGCCCGATATAGCGTAACGAACGCTTTTTCAGTCTGTTC
>CABUDB010000136.1 GCA_902490245.1 uncultured Collinsella sp. | reverse complement strand
CGACCTTCTATCAGATGACGCACGACGGAAAGCTCCATGTGATTTCGCTTTCGGCGAAGGGTGTGCTGAGTGAACAGAAGACGGTTGATCTGGGCCTTACGAATAATCTGAGCGCCCCAGCGGTGTCTGGTGACAATCTGATTGTCGGCGGACAGACGGCTACGGGCTCTGCTCTGGTTCTCTATAACCTGAAGACGGGTAAGACCACGATGGTCGCTGCTGCCGACGGCAAGGCGCTGCCGGCTGGCCTCAACGGTATTGCTGCTACTCCGCTGGTGAGTGTTCAGGGCGGCAAGACCTATGTGTACTTCACCGTGAACAGCGCGGATAGCAAGGATTACGTCAACTTCTCTGCTGGCGGTGGCGTGTATCGCTATACGCTTGGCGACGCAGAGGCGACGCAGATTTATGATGCGGCTGGCCATTACCAGTACTGTGACTCTCCGGTCATTGCCGATGCTTCTGGCAACCTCTACTACATCAATGATTCGGGTACGCTGTTCAAGCTCGGGGCTGTTGAGTCTTGGACGGTTGCCTTTAATTCCAACGGCGGGTCTGTTTGCGACACTAAGTTTGTGGCTACGGCCGACGGCAAGCTGGTCAAGCCGGCCGATCCGACGCGCGATGGCTACACTTTCGGCGGTTGGTTCACCGATGAGGCTTGCACGCAGGCGTATGACTTCAGTACGCCGGTGACGGCCGATCTGACGCTGTATGCCAAGTGGACCAAGAATGCTGTTAACCCTGGCGGCAATGGCGGTTCTGGCACTAATGGTGGCAACGGTGGCGCTGGCAACGGTTCCGGTGCTGGCACGGGCACGGGTTCCGGCTCCGGCACGAAGGGCCAGCAGGCCGGCGGCGCTATCGCCCCGGGTCATAAGCCGACGACCAAGACGACGGTGTCGACCAAGACCGAGACCAAGGACAACAAGTCCGACAAGAAGGACACCGATAAGTCCGATAAGAAGGACGAGAAGAAGTCTGACAAGAAGTCTGACAAGAAGGACAACAAGTCCGACAAGAAGTCCGATTCCAAGTCCGATACGGGTGCTGCTTCCACGACCACTGCTAAGAAGTCCTCTAGTGCTTCCGAGCAGGAGACTGGCACCAACCCGCTCGCCATTGTTGGCGTTGCCGCCGGCGTCATCGGTCTCGCCATCGTCGGCGTGTTCGTGTTCACCAAACGTCGGTAGGTGAGGGCTGTGTCCAATAAATCCAAGGACGCTGACCCCAAGCAACCAGATTCCTCGTTCATTCAGTTCGACGAAGCAAAGCAACAGGGCGCCGCTTCGGCGGCGTCCGCCCCTCGTCGCAAGACGCTCCTCGGCGTCCTGACTGCCGCGTGCACCATTCTGATCGTCGTCTCGCTGGGTTTCGTCCATCCTTCCGAGAGCGGTGCCTGGTCCATCGACTGGATCATTCAGACCGTGACGGGGGAGAGCGTCGTCACCAAGGACACCAAGGTGTCTGGCTCGACTACGACTTCGGGCGAGGCCAGTTCCAAGGATTCCAAGTCATCGAATGACGCAAAAGATGAGTCCAAGTCCAAGGACGATTCCGAGTCTTCAAACAAGGAATCGGACAAGAACTCGGATAACAAGAAGTCCGAGGACCAGGACGGCAAGAAGTCTGGCGATAAATCCGCTGCCCAAAATACGGGAGCCGGTGATACTTCCAATGCGTCTGGCGGTGGCCAGTCGTCTGATGGAGCCTCATCCTCTAATGGTGGAAACGCCTCCTCGGGCGGCCAGAGCGGCTCGCAGGAGTCCAGCTACGTAACAGTGACGGTTTCGGTCACATCGAGCGCTGTGGGCAATCCTGTGTCTTCTGGTGGCACCTTTACCTTTAACGAAGGCGCTACCGTCTATGATGCCCTGTGCGCGCTGGGCCTTTCCGTTAACGCACATGGCTCGTCGTACGGCACGTATGTCTCCGCGATTGGTGGTTTGGCCGAGAAACAGTACGGTGGCACGAGCGGCTGGATGTACTCCGTCAACGGCACAACGCCCATGACGGCCTGCAGTAACTACGTTCTCTCCAATGGCGACAACGTGGTCTGGTATTACGTTACAGGCTAGGGACCTCGACATAGTGCGCCAGACGGGCGGTTCGGACAAACATCCGGGCCGCCCGTTTTTCATGCGAATGGGACTGGGTCGCCGGGTCTCTCGGCAAACAAAAAAACCGGTTGGAACGGGAATTCCAACCGGTTATACATTCAAGCAAATAGTGAATCGACTACGACCGTGCGCCCTCGAGAAAGAAGCGACGGCTGAAGTAGTTGTACCAGGTGACCAAGAACGTGGCGATGGCCTTCATGGCCTGGTAGCCGATACTCAAAAACGTGACACCCACAAACATGTACAGGTCGTTGAGGCCCAGACCGATCACCGACAGGATGGTGAAGATCGTGAACTCGCGCTTGCGGCTCATGCCCTCGCGATGGTCGAACACGTACTTCATGCTGAGCCAGTAGTTGACCACGACGGACGTGATGAACGAAACCGTGGTGCTCATCAAAAAGTCGAGGTGGAACAGCTCGACGAGCGCAATGAGCATACCCCAGTCGATGCCAAAGGAGATAAGGCCCACGACAGCGAACTTGAGGAACTGCTTAGTATGCGGTTGTGCCAGTGCCTTGCGCACGTAATCACATCCAATGCGTTGATGAATCGAGCAGAGGATACTTTAGAGCTTTTGCAAGGGAAACGTAAGGTCTTTGCCAAGAACTATACGAACTCGCCAAATTATCAAGTGCTAATCCGCAAACGTTGAAAATTTGCCCGTAAACGAGCGGCACCCACGGACGATACTGCGCTGAGCGCGCGTCGTCCGTGGGCGCCGTAATGCTGCAGGGGTGTCGAGCTATTTGGTCTCGTCGCCCTCCAGGAAGATCTTTCGGGTCACAAAGTTGTAGACCATGACAAGCGCGGTGGCGCAAATCTTGGCGATATTGGCTTCGAGCCCCAGACCGGCGTTGAGCGCCAGCACGATACCGTCGTTGAGCACCAAACCGATCACGGACAGCACGACAAAGATAATGAACTCGCGGCGGCGGCTCATGCCCTCCTTGTGCGCAAACACGTACTTCATGCTGGCGAGGTAGTTAAAGATGAGTGAGCTGATAAAGCCGCTGGTGTTGGCGATTAGGATGTTGAGGCCCAGACCGTAGTGGAGCAGATTCATAATGCCAAAGTCGATGACCGTGGCAATGACACCGACGACGCCAAATTTCATGATCTGCGCAAGGAGCTTTTGCATGGTACCTGCCTTATGGTGGCGCCGGGGCGCCGTGGGGATGACAAACTCAGCAAGTTTAGCCAATCCCCGCGGGTGGGGCTAGACGCGCTCTTCGATAGCACCGTTTCTATATGCATCGAGCAGCTGGCGCAGATCCTGGATCTGGCTGCGAATCTTGGCGCCAGTATCGGTGTCGCTCACCATGCGGCGACGGTCTGCTTGGTCAAAACGGTTGGTCTCGCTTTCGATGTCCACGTTGCGCGTGAGTGCCTCGGCAACCGTCGTAAAGGCCCGGTGCGACTTGAGGCGGCAGCCGCGCGAGCTCGAGATGAGCGTATAGCCGGCGATACCCGTCTTGGGATGGTAAGCGCGGCAGAAGCCGCCATCGATGACCAGCAGTTTGCCCTCGGCGCGGATGGGCTGCTCACCCTTGGTGGTTTTAACGGGCGTGTGGCCGTTGATGATGTGGCCGGTCGGTGAACATGCCATGGGCGCGACGCCAAACTCGCGCATGATGTCGTCGCAGACCGAGGGCGACTTGGTAAGCGTAAAGTACGGGTCCATCGGCTCGACCCACGTGCTCTTGTCGGCAATGTAGGCGCGCTCGAAGGTGCGCACCACGCGTCCGCTGGCGGGTGAGTTAAAGCCGATCCACAGGTACCACATCCAGTCGAGGGCATCGCGGTCGCCGACGCGCCAGGCGCGGCGGGCGATATGGTCGCAAAAATCAAAATAATCGCGACCGGCGTGCCAGGTACCCAGGCAGTTCATGCTGCTAAAGGTGCCGTCTTCGTTGAGCGGCACGCAGCCGTGGAAGAGTAGATTGCCGTTGGCGACCTTATACATGGAGCCGTGGGTATAGAGGAAATCGATGTGGCGATGTAGATGATCGGCGGTGACAAACTCGGACACGAGCTTGTCGATGATGTGCTGCTCCTCGGGTGTGAGCGTGTAGGGGTCCGCCGGATCGACGGTGGGGAAGTCGTTGGTCGTGAGCGGCCATACGCTGCCGTCGGCGAGGGTGACCGTGCCGGCGTCGTGGTCGACCTTGTCGAGCAGCAGGCGGTCGGCCATGTCGAACTCCGGGTGACGCTGGATAATCTGGCCCTCGAGCTTAAAGAGCAGGACGTTGATGGCTTTGATCAGCGGGCTGATGGGCTCGCCGGCGATATAGGTGGCGTCGGCGAAGGCGACAAGCTCGCGCAGCGAGATGCCATAGTCGTTTTCGAGAATCTCGTAGTTGTCGTAGCGCAGGTTGTTGCGCAGCACCGTGGCGATGCAGGCGGGCTCGCCGGCAGCGGCGCCCATCCACAGCAGGTCGTGGTTGCCCCACTGGATGTCGAGTGAATGGTAGGTGAGCAGGCGGTCCATAATCTTGGCCGCGCCGCCACCGCGGTCGAAGATGTCGCCCACCAGGTGCAGGTGGTCGACGGCCAGGCGCTTGATGAGCGAGGCAAGCGACTCGATAAAGTCGTCGGCGCTTGCGGTCTCCAGGATGGACTCCACGATGCGCTCGTGATAGCGCACGCGATAGTTGTTCTCGTCCGGGTGCGTGTGCAGCAGCTCGTCGATGATATAGGCGTAATCGCGTGGGATGGCCTTACGCACCTTGGAGCGCGTATAACGGCTCGAAAGCGAGCGGGCAACCACAATGAGTTGGTCAAGCATCGTCTTGTACCAGGTGGGCGAGTCCTCGCGCTGGCTGCGGACCAGCTCGATCTTCTCGTGCGGGTAGTAGATGAGCGTGCACAGCTCGCCCTTTTCGTCAAAGGAAAGCGTGCCGCCAAAAATCTCGTCGACATGCTCGCGCACGACGCCCGAGCAGTTGTTGAGGATGTGCATAAAGGCTTCGTACTCGCCATGCACGTCGCTCATAAAATGCTC
>CABUDB010000135.1 GCA_902490245.1 uncultured Collinsella sp. | reverse complement strand
CAATAGCTCCCATCAGGTTAGGCGCCAGTTTGGATGAAAGGAAGATTGCTGTCGGTACCGCGCACAGAAGGACGAGCAGTTCCTCTATGACGTCGCCGACCTGGTTGACATCCCGGTCATCAATGCCCTTACTCTCGGCGATCACCCGACTCAGATGCTCGCTGACGCTCTTACGATGGAAGAGCAATGGGGCGGTCTGCGTACGAGCCGCGGCAAGAAGATGGCTTTCGTTGGCAACTGCGCCGGCGCCCCGGTGTGGTATGGCCGTCTGTGCGCTATGCTCGACATGGACTTCCTCGCCATCGGCCCCGACGATCTCCGTCATCAGATGTGCAAGGAAATGATCGAAGAGGTGGAGGCCTGCTACGCCAAGTACGCTCCCAATAGGACCTTTACCATCACCTCTGACCTCGATGCCCTGGATGGCGTTGACGTTATCGTTACCGAGGAGTGGCGCTACATCAACCCCGAGTGCGGCGAAGAGGTTCTGGATCCCGACGACTACAACTCCTGGCTGGGCGATGCCGAGTCTCTGTACCCCTATCGCGTCACCAGCGAGCTGTGCAAGCGCACCAACAATCCCGACATCTTCTGCATGCATGAGCTTCCTTCTGTCCACAACGCAGATCACCGTGTTGGCAAGATGCTCCTCGACCAGTGCAAGAACGACCTTCATCGCGAGATCATCACCGAGGGTTTCGAGATTGCCGACGAGTGCTTTGAGGCCAACGCTTCGGTCATCTTCCGTGAGGCAGAGAACCGTCAGCACACCATCAAGGCCGTTATGTGTGCCCTTCTGGGTCTCTAGGAGTTGTATCAATGGAAAATGCAAAGCTAAAGAGCAGCAAGGTCTACGCATGGGTTCTCGTAATCGCGCTTGGCCTCATGTCTGCTGGTACGACCGGATCCTATAGCGTAATCGCCGGCTCCTTCGTCGCGCCCGTGTGCGAGGAGTTCGGGTTTGACTATTCAATCTTCTCGTATTACTTCACCGCGACGCTCATCGGTCTTGCGGCGGCGCTTCCGTTTGTCGGAAAACTCATCCCTAAGGTCGTTGGCAAGGTTTGGCTCCCCGTCGTCGAGCTTATCCTGCTCGCTGCTGGCGCAGGCATGGCCTTCTACACCGAAGTCTGGATGTTCATCGCCGCTGGCGCCCTGATTGGCGTTTGCTTCGCCTTTACCACCGGCGTCGCCATGTCCGACGTTATTGACCAGTGGTTCAAAAAATCTGGTGGCCTGGCAATTGGTCTCGCTTGGGCAGTGAACTCGATTTACATGCTCATCATGAGTCCGGTCATCACCTCTGTCATCGAGGCCGCTGGCTGGAGGACCGGTTATCTGGTGCTCGCTGGCGTCTCCGCCGTGCTCATTCTCCCCGCTTCCGTCCTGATTATCCGCTATAAGCCTCAGGACAAGGGCATGCTGCCCTATGGCTATGTCGAGGGCGAGACGGTCACCGAGTCCGAGGAGACGACCGAGGATAGCACGTGTGGCGTTAGCTATGCGCGCGCCATTAAGTCGCCCGCCTTCTTCTGCTGCATCGGCTTCCTCTGCCTCGTTCAGCTCACTTGCTGCATGAACCAGCTCTTCCCGACGTATGCTTCCGAGGTTGGTTTTAGCCCCATGGTGGGCGGCTTCATGGTATCCGCTGCATCGCTTTTCGATCTGTTCCTCAATCCGATCGTCGGCACCACTTGCGATAAATTCGGCAGCACGAAGGCCATTCTGGGCTGGCTCGCTGTCTCCATCCTCTCCTTTGTCATGCTCATGATGGGCAGCGGCAACTCGACGCTCAGCATCCTCGCAGCAGGCGTGAACGACGTAATGTACGTTATCGCTGGCACTGCCCTGACCGTTTTGGTTATGGACGTCTTTGGCTCCCGCGATTTCGGTCGCATCTTCGCGCTGATCTGCTCCGTGGGCTATATCGTCGGTGCCTTTGGCATGCCCGTTATGATGAAGGTCTATGAGCTTGTCGGCTCCTTCCAGGGCGTCTTCATCTTCTGCATCGCATGCAACGTCATCATCGGCCTGTTCTTGCTGCTGGCAAAGAAGACTGGTAAGAACCTCTCCTGGGATGAATAGCTCGATTCGTCTTGGACATACACTGTAGGACTTAACCTGCAGCCGCTTTGGGGCATCGACTAACGTCGGTGCCCTTTTTCATCGAATGTGACAAGGGGACTGACCCTTTGTCACATTCTGCGCCTAGTTCGTTTTGCCCATCAGCGTGATGCGGATGGTTGGATGGGTGTACTCGTCAAACTCGTCCTCGGGGTCCGTGTCAAACGAGTAATACGCTTTGATGGGGTCGTCACTCGTTCTGATAGAGATTCTCTCGTAGAGTGAGCCGCTCAAGAAAGCCTGCCTAAACTCTTCGGGGAGCTTCTGCGGTGCTAGGAGCTCGGGGCTTGCGGTCTTGACGTCTATGGTTTGGACGACAGAGGAAAGCTCGTCAAGGTCGAGCTCGATACGGGCGAGGTTGTCCTCAAGGCTCGCATCGGGGTCGATTTCTGCTATGTAACTCACTTCCTTGAGCGTTCCCTTGTTGTCGAAATCCAGGTACGTATAGGTCTTCTGGGTATCGGAGTCGCTATCGTGCAAGTAGCCGCGGACGTGATAGCCGTAATCTTGATATCGCTCGTAAGGGTCATCGGCAGACACGTACTCGCATGCGGGCTCTAGCGTCTTGCGGGCGATGGCGATCTGCTCGGCCGCGGCCGCGGCGTTATTCTGCATCTCGATGTTTCCCTGCGTCAGCTGCGGGATATAGGCGCCGCACACGATTGCGAGGGGCAGCGCCACAAGCGCAATAATCCACTTTTTTGCACGGGGGATAGGCACGCTATAGGCCTCCGCCATGGCCTTTGCGTTAGCGAAGCTCTCGGTAAACACGTCTGCTGCGGTGGCGACGGCGCCTGCGGCAGCGGCGACTTCTGCCGCGCCGCCCAGGTTGCGTGCAGCCTCGTTGTCGCTGTTCTTGAGCAGGCGTGCGGCGGCCTGCGTGCCAACAACGCCCGCGATCTGTGTCGAGCGGTCTTTCTCGCTCTGCTCGACGGCGAGCCGATACTGCATTTCCTTCCACTGCTTGCCACGCATGCCAAAGCGCGGGGCGAGAGCGCAATAACAGAATATGACGAGCTCGATGGCGGCGAGCACCAAGGCGGCCATCATGCCTGTTTCTTGGAAGCCTTCGTGATGGAAGACGATGTCGTCAATCATTTCGAAGGGGATAATCAATAAGGGCAGCAAGAATGCCATGGCAAGCGCCGCACCGGCAACCTTGGGACAGATGCAGTATCGCTGGATGCGCCTACGTTCTTGTTCGGTGAGCTGCTGCATAGGGTCCTCGACTCTCATCGTTTTTCGGGGGGCGATGCGCACACGCTCTTGAGTATAAATGAGTAGAGGGTGTGCTCTACTCAAACATAGTGATCAACAGCGTGTTATTGGCAATCGTTGCGCAGCGACTGCTGGAGGGGTAGTTAACGCCAAGTAACCGCCTCCGCCTTGTGGGTGGCCTCAAGGACAAGGCATAATGCATGTGACAAAGGGACTGTCCCTATGTCACATTGATGTGAAAGTGGATGTCGATGATTCTATCGCTGGCCCCTATGGAGGGGATTACCGGACATGTGTTCCGCCGCGTGCATGCGGAGTGCTTTGGTGCGCTCGACTGCTACTACACGCCGTTTTTGCCGCCGCCGCGGGTGGGCAATCGCTTTGGCGGCAAGGCGTTTAAGGAGATCGACCCTGTCAATAACCAGGGGCTCAACGTAGTGCCTCAGCTGATGTCCAAGAACGCGGACGAGTTTGTGTGGGCGGCGCAAGTGCTCGCCGACATGGGCTACCGCGAAGTCAATCTCAACCTGGGCTGCCCCTCGGGGACGGTTGTCGCCAAGGGCAAGGGCTCGGGTTTCTTGCGCAATCTCGACGAGCTCGAGGTGTTCTTGAGCGATGTGTGTGGGCGGTCGCCGTTGCTGGTGTCGGTAAAAACCAGGCTGGGGCTGGAGAGCGACGACGAATACGAGCGTGTGCTCGATTTGTATTGCCGCATGCCGTTGGCAGAGCTGATCGTGCACCCGCGCGTGCAAAAGGACCGCTATACGGGATCGCCGCGCAAGGAGTTTTACGGCGAGACGCTGGAGCGTGCGCCGTTCCCCGTGGCCTATAACGGCGACATTTTTGATCTTGAGGATATGGATGCGCTGATGGAGGCCTATCCCGGCACGCGTCACGTAATGCTGGGACGCGGCCTCCTCGCGAACCCCGCGCTGGCTCGCATGGTCAAGGGCGGCCCTGCTGCCACGGCTGCTGAGCTGCAGCGTTTCCACGACACGCTGTTTGCGGCCTATGCAGAAGAGATTGGTGGCAACGCGGTCTTTCGTATGAAGGAGTGGTGGTTCTACGTCAAGTGCGCTTTCGCCGACCCCGCTACCGTTCACAAGCTCGTACGTAAGACCAAAAAGGTCGACGAATACCGCGCCGCCGTCGAGCGCGTCTTTCGCGAGCAGCCACTCGCACCCACAGCCCGCTTCCACGGCTAGCTAGTCGTAGGGGACGTTCTTTAACGACTAGTCATTTAAGAACGTCCCCTACGACTATGTTGCAAAAAGCTGTACGCCAGCATCCAAAGATGTCGAAAGATGTCGACTTTGGATGCCGGCGTACATGTTTGGGTCGGCGGGGGAGTGGAGTCTAGGCAATCATTGCGTCGAGCGTGATGAGCTCTCTGAGTCGCTCCGTGCGTGTTTGCCCATGGCGCTTTGCTTTTGCGTCAAAGGCTTCAAGGACCGATTCACCCACACGTGCCGATAAAACAGCGCTTGGCTCATCAGAGATCGACGGCCTTCCCAGCTTGATGGTGCGACCCTTCGGCCACCCATCTTTTTCGTATGCCTCTGCGGCTTTCTCCAACTCTCCGGGAGCAAACCCCATCATCTTTTCGAGCTGCTTAGCGTCCATAGCGCCTCCTATCGATCGACATAATGTCGAGCGCCGGTTCTCGGATTCTCTTTTTGTATACAATTTTGTAGACAAAAATACAAGCAGTTTATCGGGCTAATTAGCTTGTTTTGACCCGCCTGTTCGATAGGAAATGAGCATTGGCGGCTTCGCTACTCCTTTTCTTTTCAGC
>CABUDB010000134.1 GCA_902490245.1 uncultured Collinsella sp. | reverse complement strand
CACCACGCCCGTCTCGATAAAGATGATCAGGAACACGCAGCCGTAGGCCATGAGCGGGCCGGCGGCGATCCAGCTGGCAATCGCGGTGCGTGGATCCTTAAGCAGCTCGGCGATAAAATTGATGAAACCCATGAAGTAAAACCTCTCAGTTGTGGGCGCGGACACGTCCAAGTTGACCAGTATACGGTTGCGGCGCCCCCTCGTGCGCAACCCCACAAAAGCATGACTCCATTACCAGCAAGTTTGCATAACTGACACCTGTCGCCCAAAGCAAAGCAAGATCGCCCTTCCTAATCCCTAGCGAATCGCTATACTTTATTGAATCGCATTGCCATGGCGCTGAGGGAGGGCGGCCGGTGAGCTTTATCAATACCATTCGCGAGGACATCAAGACCGTCCAGGCGCAAGACCCCGCTGCGCAAAATGGCCTGGTCATCTTCCTGTCCTACCCCGGCCTGCACGCCAAGTGGAACCACGTGCCCGAGCACTGGCTGTGGGAACATGGCCATCGCTCGCTCGCCCGCGTGCTCTCGCAAATCACCCGCCACATCACCGGCGTCGAGATTCATCCCGCCGCGCAGATCGGCAAACATTTCTTTATCGACCACGCCATGGGCGTTGTCATCGGCGAGACCACCATTGTGGGCGACAACTGCGTGCTCTATCAGGGCGTCACGCTCGGCGGCACCGGCAACGAGACCGGCAAGCGCCACCCCACCCTGGGCAACAACGTCACCGTGGGCACCGGTGCCAAAGTGCTCGGCAACATTCGCATTGGCAACAACGTCAAAATCGGCGGCAACTCGGTCGTCGTCAAAGACGTGCCCGACAACTGCACCGTCGTGGGCGTGCCCGGGCGCATCATCAAGCGCAACGGCTGCCGCGTGTTCGAGGAGAGCTTCGACGCCAAGCAGCATCGCGAATACATGCCCGACGATGCCGCCGAGCAGAGCGCCCTCAACCGCCAGGGCATCAACGAAAACGCCCGTCGCGTCAAGGAACTCGAGCGAGAGGTGGCCGAGCTCAAAGCCCTCGTCGCCAAGCTCGTGGACGAGCGCTAGGGCCGTGGGCAGCCGCCACAGCATGAACGCCAACACAAAAGGCGCGCCAGGGAATCCGCCCCCGGCGCGCCTTCTTTTCGATGCGACATGCGGGACTGCCCCTTTGTCACCTTATGCGAACTGGCTTAGGTAGAGGTCGGCGTAAGCGCCCTCGGCAGCCAGCAGCTCCTTGTGCGTACCCTGCTCGATGATATTGCCGTGATCCATGACCAGGATGAGGTCGGCATCGACGATCGTCGACAGACGGTGCGCGATCACAAAGCTGGTGCGCCCGCGCATGAGCGCGTCCATGGCGCGGCCGATGGCGAGCTCGGTGCGCGTGTCTACACTCGACGTCGCCTCGTCCAGGATGAGGATCGCCGGGTTGTTGAGCAGCACGCGCGCGATGGTCAGCAGCTGGCGCTGGCCCTGGCTAATGCTCTCGGCATCGTTGGCCACCCGCGTGTCATAACCCTGCGGCATGGTGCGCACAAAGAAGTCGACCTGCGCGGCGCGCGCAGCCGCCACGATCTCGTCGCGCGTTGCCCCGGGGCAGCCGTAAGCGATGTTTTCGGCAATCGTGCCATCGAACAGCCAAGCGTCCTGCAACACCATGCCAAACTGCTGGCGCAGCTCGCCGCGGTCCATGCGGCTCGTATCCACGCCGTCGAGCGTAATGCGGCCGCCGTCAATCTCGTAGAAGCGCATGAGCAGATTGATGAGTGTGGTCTTGCCCGCGCCCGTAGTTCCCACCACGGCGATCTTCTGGCCCGGCTCGGCGGCAAACGACACGTCGCGCATGAGCGGCTTGTCGGGCGCATAGCCAAAGCGCACGTGCTCAAAAGCGACACGGCCCTCCACCTTGCCCGGCAGCTTGGCAGCCTCGCCCGGCTGCGGATCGGCCTCCATCTCGGGCTCATCGAGCAGGTCGAACACGCGCTCTGCGCTCGCCAGCGCGCTCTGCAGCGAGTTAAAGGTAAACGACAACTGCGTCATGGGTTCGGACGCCTCGTAGATAAACTGGAAGAACGCCTGGAACACGCCGACGGTCATATGCCCGGCGACCAGCATGCTGCAGCCCACCAGCGCGATCACGATCTGCGCCAAACGGCCGATAAAGCGCACCGCGGGGCCCACGGCGTTAATCATAAAGTCGGCCTTGGTGCTCACGCGCGCCAGCTCCCTCGAGGCCTCATGCACTTCGGCAGAGCTCTGACGCTCGCGGTTAAACGCGCGAATCACAAGACGGCCCGAATAGCCTTCCTCGACCGCACTCGTAATCTTGGATACCCACTCCTGGCGCTCGCCCGTCACATCGTGCGTGCGGCGCGACACGACCTTCGTCACCAGCAGCGAAAGCGCCGTAAAGAACAAAAAGACGAGCGTGAGCGGCACGCTAAACACGAACATCACGCTCACGGCGCCCACCACGGTACCGATCGACACCAGAAGCTGCAGCAGGCCGCGTTGCATGCTCTCGGACATCTTGTCCAAGTCGTTGGTCGCACGGCTGACGACCTCGCCGGGACGATGCGCGTCAAAGTAGGCAAGCGGCAGACGGTTGAGCTTTTGTGCGATGCGGTTGCGCAGGCGCAGGTTGAGGCGCTCGGCAACGCTCGACATCAAAAAGCTCTGGAGTGCGTAGAACGAGGCGGCGGCGGTCCAGATCATAAAGTAGATAAAGATGGTCCTGCCGCAGTTCTCCCAGGTAATGCTGAAGGTAGTGTTGTTGGCAAACGCCAGCTTCATGTGCCCCCACAGCTCATCGATCACGCGGGCGCTGTAAGCCGGCGCCGCGGTGTTAAAGATGGCATAGAACACGATACTCGCGAACACGATATAGAAGCGCCAATGGTCGCCGGCGGCCTCGCTCCACAGGCGGCGCACCGTCGCCCAAGTGTCGCGGGGCGTGTCGTCCTCGTCCTCGTCGTCAACGTCGCGCATGCGCTCCGCCTCGGCGCGGGCGCGCTCGTCCTCGGCGCGCTCGTTTTCCTCGTAGAGCGCCTGGCGGCGAGCCTCGCGCTCCGCCGCTGCCTTGGCGTCTTCGTCCAGGTCGGGCGTGGCGCCCGTCTCCTCGACTGTCTCTGCAGCCGCGGCGTCATCGGCGATGCTCTGCTTCTTGAACTCCTCGGTCATGCTACTCACCTCCCTTCATCTGCGATTCCGCGATAGCGCGGTACACCTCGCAGGTTTCCATGAGCTCGTCGTGCGTGCCTAGACCCACGACCTCACCGTCCTTGAGCACCACAATCTGATCGGCATGCAAAATAGTCGAGATGCGCTGGGCGATGATGAGCACCGCGGCATCGCACGTCTCGGCCTGCAGCGCATGGCGCAGTGCCGCATCGGTCTTAAAGTCCAGAGCCGAAAAACTGTCGTCGAAGATATACAGGTCGGCATGCTTCATGAGTGCGCGGGCAATCGCTAGGCGCTGGCGCTGACCACCCGAGAAGTTCGTGCCGCCCTGGGCCACCGGCGTAACGAGCCCCTGGGGCTGGTCGAGCACAAAGGTGCTCTGGGCAACCTCCAGCGCATGGAGCATGTCAGCCTCGGTCGCACCCTCGTTACCAAAGCGCAGGTTGCTCGCCACCGTACCCGAGAACAGCCATGCCTTCTGCGGAACATAGGCGATACGCCCGCGGATGTCGTCTTGCGAAAGGTCGCGCAGATCGATGCCGTTCAGGCGAATGGTGCCCTTCGTGGCATCGTGGAAGCGAAGCAAGAGCTTGGCCACCGTTGACTTGCCCGAGCCCGTCGAGCCCACGATCGCGGTCGTCTGTCCACGGCGGCAGGCAAAACTCAGGTTGCACAGGGTGTCCTCGTCGGCATCGTCAAAACGGAACGACATGTGGTCGAACACGGCCACCGCGTCGGCTCCATCTGCGGACTCGGGTGCCCCGTCGCCCAGCGCAGCCTTGCCGTCCACGATGCTCGGCTCGATTTCGAGCACCTGCTGCGCACGGTTGAGGCACGCCGCGGCGCGCGGAAGCGTCAGCACCACCATCTGCGCCATCATCACAAAGAACAGGATCAGGATCGCGTACTCCAGCACGGCCGAGATGCTGCCGATTTGCATAGCATGGACGCCCACGCGGTTGCCGCCCACCCACAGCACCGCCACCTCGGCGATATTCATCAAAAAGAAGCTGGAGCTATCGAGACCCACAAACAGGTGGTTGACCTTGATGGCATTGGCTGCATAATCGCTAAACACCTCGTCCAGGCGCTGCTCCTCGTGGCGCTCCTTGTTAAATGCGCGGATGACGCGCACGCCCACGATGTTCTCGCGCAGCACCACGTTCATGCGGTCGATAAAGCTCTGCAGGCGCATAAAGATCGGCGCGGCGTTGGCAACGGTAAAGACCGCCGCCACCAGCACGATCGCAACGACCACGCCCAGCAGCGTGCCCATGGCAGGATCGATAAACCAGGCAAAGATGATGCCCGCCACGGCCAAGAACGGTACCGGTAACACCAGCTGAATCGTCTGCAGGATCGCTTGCTGGATCACGTTGATGTCGTTGAGCGAGCGCGTGATCATCGAACCCGTACCAAAGCGCTCAAAGTCGCTGGCGGACAGCTCGAGCGACTTATCGTAGACGGCGTTGCGAATGTCGCAGGCCACATTGGCCGCCAGACGGGCCGAAAGATAGCAGCCCAGCACCGCGCCGCCACTGGCCATGCCGGTCGCGATGAGCATATACACGCCGTTGCGCAAGATGTAGTCGATATCACCCGTCGTGATACCAGTATTGACCATATTCGCCAACATTGTAGGCACCAGCAGCGTGCCGACGTTATCTATCAGCAGTACAAACAGCGTCACCGCAATCAGCCCGCGATACGGCCTCATAAATCTCATTAAGAGTCGCATGTCTCCCCTTCGCCCTTGTCGTCAGCCTCGTTCTCGGCGGCCACTTGCCGTTTAAATGCCTCGCACTCTTCGTTAAGAACATGGGAGAACTTACCGACCAAGCGCATGATCTCGCGCTGTTCCCACGGCTCGAGCGCCTCGAATGCCTGTTGCTCGGCTTTTTGCGCCGGCCGGGTCTGCGCCTGAACGCCGTCTTTTGCAGAAACAACCAAAATCGCTCCGTCAA
>CABUDB010000133.1 GCA_902490245.1 uncultured Collinsella sp. | reverse complement strand
TGACCTGGACAAGCTCGTCGCGCGTCTGCGGGCGTAGACGGCACAGACCGCGCAGGGCCTTGTCGGAAAAGACCATGTACGGCGCCATCTCCAGTTCGGTCGAAATCTCCTTGCGCAGGGCACGCAGGCGCTCGAACAACTCGGCATCGTCGCCCACGCGCGGACGCTGATCCAGCTCGGCCTCCTCGCGCAGCAGATCCACCGCACGGCGGGCGCGGGCCGAGGCCTTGCGCTTGGACGCGCGACGCTTAACGGTAAAGGCAAACGCCTCGTCCTCGACCTCGCCGGCACGCGGGCCCAGCCCTACGACCGGGTACTGCCCCTGCGAGGTAGCCAGATAACCGCGGCCGCACAGCTGGCCGATGATGTCCTTGATGCGCCCGACCGATTCGCTCGACAGCTCACCGTAGCCGCGGTCCTCATCCAGATGCATCTGGCGAATACGCTCGGTGTTGCCGCCGTGGAGCACGTCGGCGATGAGCGACTTGCCAAAACGCATGGGTCGCGTGGCCACATAGCGCACGGCGGCGCGGGCCATATCGGTGACGTCCTCGACCTCGAACTGCGTGAGGCAGTTGCTGCAGTTGCCGCAGCCCTCGGCCTCATCCGTGGCGGCGCCACCCGCACCAGCTGCGGTCGCATGCTCGGCCGCGGCCTCGTCGCCAAAGTAGCGCAGCATGTATTCGCGCAGGCAGCCGGTGGTATTGCAGTAGCCCTCCATCTGGCTGAGCAGGCGGTATCGATTCTGGAGCGCCCACGCGCGCTGCTCATCGTCGAGCGCCTCATCGGCCGCATCGCCGCGGTCGATCAAAAAGCGGCGCATGCGAAAATCGTTGCCGTTCCACAGCAAATGGCAGCTGGCCGGGTCGCCATCGCGGCCGGCGCGGCCCGCCTCCTGGTAGTAGGCCTCGATGCTCTCGGGCACGTTGTTGTGGATCACGTAGCGCACGTTGGGCTTGTCGATACCCATGCCAAAGGCGTTGGTGGCAACCATCACCTGAATATCGTCGTCGATAAAGGCGCGCTGGCTTTGGCGGCGGGCATCGTTGCCCATACCGGCATGGTAACGGCCAACACGAATGCCGCTGGGCCCCAGCGCCTCGGCAAGCTCGCCTGCCAGCGCATCGACCGTCTTGCGGGTCGAGCAATACACGATGCCGCTCTCGCCCGAATGCGCAATCACATAGTCGCGCACCCACGCGGCCTTAGCTTTGTCGCCCATCTCCTCGCAGCCAAAGTAGAGGTTCTTGCGATCGAAGCCCGTCACCACCGTCGCGGGGTTTTGCAGGCCGAGCATCTGCTGAATGTCCGCGCGCACGCGCTCGGTCGCCGTAGCGGTAAAGGCCGCCATGATGGGGCGCTGCGGCAGGGAATCGATGAACTCGCGAATCTGCAGGTAGGCAGGGCGGAAATCCTGGCCCCATTGACTCACGCAGTGCGCCTCGTCAATGGCCACGAGCGGCACGCCAATGCCGCCGTCCGCCGCGGCCTCCTGCGCAAAGGCCAAAAAGCGCTGCTCGAGCAGGCGTTCGGGCGCCACGTACATAAGCTGGTAGCGGCCCTCGCGTGCCCGCTTGAGCACGGTGTTTTGCTGGGCCGGAGTAAGACTGGAGTTGAGATAGCTGGGTCGCGCACCCGCCGCGAGCAACGCACGGGTCTGGTCCTCCATAAGCGACAGCAGCGGACTCACCACAAAGGTGATGCCGGGCAGCATGAGCGCAGGCACCTGGTAGCAAATGGACTTGCCGGCGCCCGTGGGCATAACGCCCAGCGCGTCGCGGCCGGCAAGGATCGCATCGACCATGCGGTCCTGCCCCGGGCGAAACGAGGTGTAGCCAAAATAGGCGCCGAGCGTGTCGAGCGCCATCTGCTGCATGCTATCGGTCATGGTTTCCTAACGTTCAAGTCATCTGCCGCCGATTATACGCCGCCACGCGGACCGGTGCCGCGCAGCTGTCAGCCACGGGCGGCGCAATCCGAAAGGAACGAGCGTGGATTTTTGGACACTTTCCGGATGAGCGTGGATAATCTCCCACTTTGAGGCCGTAACCGAGCCAAAAACGGGAGATTATCCACGCTCATTCTGCAGATTGCTGCTCTGGCGGGCTTGCAGCGTCGAGCCGTTACGCGGTTTGGTAAAACCGCGTAACTTACATGACCATGACGTAGCGGCTACCCACGTAGTACTGTTTGCCGAGCAAAACCGGCTCATCGTTGGGACCGGTAAAGCCGGCACGCAGGTTGAGCAGTGGATCGTGCGGGGCAATGCCCAACTCGGCCGCCTGCTCAGCGCTGGCGCGAACGGCCTCGACCGTGCGGTAGCCGACCGAGACAATCGGCGTTCCGCCAACACGCTCGACCTCGGCAAAAATCGACTTGTCCTCAAGATCGGCCGTCAACAGCTCACGGTAGGCGTCAAACGGCACAAAGATGTTCTCCTCAAAGATGGGCTCGCCGTCGGCCGTACGCACGCGCTTGATATGCAGTAGCAGCGCATCCTTCTGCAGACCAAAGAACTCCATCTCGTTTTGGCGCGCCGGAACGATCTGGCGATCGACCACGTGCGCACCGGCCTTCATGCCGTTGCCGGCACACAGCGCGGTAAACGTCTGCAGCGTCGAGGCGTGGAACTGACGATTGATGTGCGGTGTGGAAACAAAGGTGCCGCGGCCCTGCTGCTTAACCAGGTAGCCATCGGAGCACAACTCCTCGACGGCGCGACGCACCGTAATTCGGCTCACGTCGTACTGCTCGGCAAGCTCGAGCTCGGACGGAATACGCTCCTTGGGTGCATAAACACCTTTCTCGATCGCATCTTTGATTTCGTCATAAATCTGCTGGTAAAGCGGTGCATTTTTGGGTGCAGGCATATCTAATC
This sequence comes from uncultured Collinsella sp., assembly GCA_902490245.1. Lineage (GTDB taxonomy): Bacteria > Actinomycetota > Coriobacteriia > Coriobacteriales > Coriobacteriaceae > Collinsella. The sequence continues at coordinate 2,291 of CABUDB010000133.1, read as the reverse complement.
ACTCTTATCGAAATATCGAAATAACTAATATGTATATAACGTCTAGTTTCATATTACCTCATATTGATAAAACGATACACCCCACCTACCAAAAAGCGACAGCTTCATTTTGGTAGGTTTTATCTGGGCAAACGAAAGTCCCTCGAAAGCAACGGGACTTTCGAGGGGCTCATGCGGAAGGGTTGCGCCGGGCCGGCAAAATGCCAATACCCTACTTGCCGTCGTCCTGTTGCAGACTGTCCTGCTCGCTGAGGCGCGCCTGCCTGCTGGCCATGCGTGCGGGCTTGTCGGGATCGGGAACGGCCGTGGGCATGGGCTCGTCGACATGACCACCCCACCAGCCGCCCACAAAGCTGAGCGTGTGGAACACGTTGATCACGGCACCGGGATCAATGTCGCACACCAGCTTGATAATGTCCTGGCTCTCGTAGGTCGAGACAACGGCGTGCAGCAGGTACATCTTTTCGCGGCTATATCCGCCGATGACCTCGGCGCAACTAATGCCGTGCTGAAAATGGTCAACATAGGCGGTCATGACCTCGTCTGCCTTGCGCGTCGTGATCTGCAGCGTCACGCGGTCGTAGCGACGATAGAAACTGTCGATGGTCTTGGTCGAAATAAACTGGAACACGATGGAATACGCCGCCTTGTCCCAGCCAAACATGAAACCGAAGATCGCCAGGATAAAGCAGTTGAAACCAAAGATGACGCCCCAGATGGTCTTGCCCGTGTGGTTTGAGACCCATAACGCGATAAAGTCGGTGCCGCCGGTGGATGCGCCGGACTTAAGCGCGATGGCAGCGCCCAGACCCGAGACCACGCCGCCAAAAATGATGAGCATGATCTTGTCGCCCAAAAACGGCGCGAAGTGAAAGACGTTGAGGAACAGCGACGAGAGCACGACCTGCATCATCGAGAAGATGACGAAGCGCTTGCTAATGCCGCTCCAGCATAGGAGCGCCACGGGAATGTTGAGCGCAAGCATACCGAGCGAGATGTCGATGTGAACGCCACCGAGCGAGGTAACGCGATCGAGCAGGACCGCGACGCCGGTAAGGCCGCTCGGAAGCAAGTCGGCGGGCCGAATGAACGCCTGGATCAGAAATGTCTGGAGAACGGCGGAAATCGTGACCGCCACGGCGGTAATGGCGCGGCGGACGATGGTGAGGCGGCCGAGCACGAGCACGCGGTCCGTGAGCTGATCGATGGCGTTCGCCACGTAGGCTCCTTTCGAAGGCAGATGTAGTTGTGGGGCATGTCGGCGATTGTAGCATGGAGCATGCGGGGGCGCTTCAATTCACCCTCTCTCGACAACCAAAGCGGGATCAGCAACCCCACGACCAAAGGCCCAAATTCTAAGTGAGTAGACTTTTCGCGACCTCCCGAGCACAGCCAATAACAGCCACCTCTGTGACCTGCGGTTTTACTAAGTCAGAAACGCTTTGTGCTCGGCCTGCGCCAAAAAGTCTACTCACTTAGCCCGAATCGAAGCCAAACGGATCTAAATTGATGCCAAATTAAGCCAATCTGCAGCAAATGACGCGTGAACCAGTGCTTCTCGCGGTGGATTGACACTACAGAGCGGCCAAAATGTCGCTCAGGTTGTCGATGACGACGTCGGCGGCGGACTGGTCCAGGTTGACGCCCTCATGCGGACGCAGTGCCAGGACGCGGGCGCCGGAGCGCTTGCCGGCCTCGATACCCAAAGGCGAGTCCTCGATAACCAGGCACTCGGCGGGCTCCACCCCCAGCGCCTTCATGGCACGCAGGTAGATCTCGGGGTCGGGCTTAAACGCACTGCACTCGTGACCGCTGATGGTGTAGTCCAGCACGTCGGTGATACCGGCAATCTCCACCAGCTCGTCAATGAGCTCGCGATAGGACGAGCTCGCGATGGCACATTTCATGCCGCGCTTGTGCAGCTCACGCATCACCGGCTCCGTCTGCTCGTTGAGTAGCTCGGCATACGGAACGGGATGGTCCGGGCTGTAGACCTGCTTGTACTCCACGCGCAGGCGCTCGCGCAGCTCAACATCGTCGGGCACCAGCGACTTCCAAATGGCGGGCTCGTTAGACCCCGAAAGATCGGGAATCTCGTCAAAGTGGAACCCCTTCTCCTCCAAACTTCTGTAGACGGCTGGCTTGTTCCCATTGAGAATGGAGACATAGCTGTATCAATTATATCAGCACCTGCCTCAACTGCCTTCATATATGTCATTGAAGCCACACCTGATGTGTAATGTGTATGCATCTGAATTGGAAGTGATGAACCATCCTTTAATGCCTGAACA
>CABUDB010000132.1 GCA_902490245.1 uncultured Collinsella sp. | reverse complement strand
AGCATGCCCAGCGCGAGACCGAGCCGCTTTCTATTCGTGTTGGGGCTTTTGAGACCGATGACGGTCTGGAGATCATCGTCGAAGATGACGGCATCGGTATGAGCGAAGAAGTCTGCGCGCATCTGTTTGAGCAACATCGCCGAGAGGAGCCCGAGAGCATTACCGCCGACGGCTCCATCAAGCGAGGTTGCGGCCTGGCGCTCTTCAACGTGCTTCAGCGCATCCATTTCTTTTACGGAGAAGATTCCGGCATGCGCGTGGAGTCCCAGGAGGACGTGGGGACGCAGGTTATCGTCGAGCTGAACGGCGAGCCGCATGAGCCGGCGCCGTTGACGGCGTAGCACGCGAGTATATTGAGGAGAGAGAGGAAGCGCACATGTCCGAGGGCTGGAACATCCTGGTGGTTGATGACGAGCCTCCCACCAGGGCTGAGCTACGCTATCTGTTGGAAAAGGATACGCGTGTGGGCCAGATTGCCGAGGCGGGCAATGTCACCGAAGCCGTGGAGTCGATTCTGTCGAACAAGCCCGACGTGTTGTTTTTAGACATTACCATGCCCGGTCGCTCGGGAATTGAGCTTGCCGAGACGCTGCAGAACCTAAAGACGCCGCCGGTCGTGGTGTTTGTGACGGCATTTGCCGAGTATGCGGCTGATGCCTATAACCTCGATGCCGTCGATTATGTCGTCAAGCCGGTTGAGGACGCACGCCTGTCAAAGGCACTCGACAAGATCGAGGCGGCCTTGGGTGTCCGTCGTGTTATCCACGCTCCGCGCCAGCCTTTGCGTCTGACGGTGGACCGCGGGGGCAAAAAGGTGTTCATTCCCGTCGCAGACGTCTGCTACTTTGAGGCGCGCGCCGATTTTTGCAACGCCATCTGCGCCGAGGGAACCTACCTGATCAATGAGTCGATCTCTTCGCTCGAGCGTCGCTTGGGCTCCGAGGGCTTTATTCGCGTTCATCGGAGCTATCTGGTCAATTTGGAAGACGTGCACAATGTTGAGATTGGTTCCACGGGGTTGATGGAGCTCAGGCTCGACCGCGTGAGCTCGACGGTGCCGGTGTCCCGTCGTCGTGCCGCCGAGGTCAAGTCGCACCTGGGGCTTGCGTAAGAGGCTTGCGTGTCGTCGTTTACCATCGCAGGTTTGGCATGGGCGCGCGGTGGGCATAATGGGTGGAATCGAATGAAATCGAAAGGATTATTATGCCCGCGCTTATCACCCATCATCTGTTTGGCGAGGAAAGCATCGACCGTCTTCCGCAGGGCGTCATCACGTCCGATGAAGAGCGCATTGCCTTTATCTTGGGCAACCAAGGTCCCGACCCGTTTTTCTTTCACATTCTGACACCGCGTGTTTCCGACTGTACGCTGCTGGCGCAGGTCATGCATCGCTCGCGCATGTCTCGCCAGTTCGCGTGCCTGCGCGACGGCGTGTCGCATCTGCTGCCGCGCGACGCCAGCTTGGGTCGCGCCTTTGCGCTGGGTCTGCTGTCTCATTACGTGCTCGACCGCAACGCCCACCCCTTTGTCTATGAGCAGCAGTTTGGCATCGTGGAGTCCGATTCAGAGCTTGAGGATTCGAGCAGTCAGGTCCATGCCGTGATCGAGAGCGACCTGGATGTACTGATGCTGCAGCTTAAGCGCGATGGCGCTACGGTCGACGATTACCCGCCGGCGGGCGAGATCGTCACCACCGATCGCATCAGTCGCGTGGCCGGCGTGCTGATGAGCTATGTTGCCGGACGCGTGTACGGCATTGACATTCCGGCGGGGGAGTACGGTGCTGCCGTTGCCAATATGCAGCGACTTTACCGTGCGATTGAGCCGGCTGGCTCCGTAAAGACGCGCGCGATCTCGCTGGTTGAGGGGTTGGTGCACGACTACTCGCTGCTCGACGGCCTTGCCCATCGCGTGACGACGGAGCTGCCCGAGCGCACCGGTAACCTGGGCCATCTGACATGGAAGAATCCCTTTACCGATGAGGTCTCGAACGAGAGTTTCCCCGAGGTCTTTGATCGCGCGCTGGTCGATTACGAGTGCACGGTCGCGCGTTTTATCGAGACCGGTGACATGGAGGCCGTGACCGGTCACGTCAACTACAGCGGCCGCGTGCTCGGCACCGACGAGGAGTTCGACCGCGAGGAGTAGGGTCCGCTCCTGTCTCTTTGCCGAATCCTTACCGGCGCCTCCGTGCAATTGGGGTACGATGAACTAGCTGCATATCGGGCGAATACGAAGGGTCCCTGTCCATGAAATACACCAAGCTCGAGCGTAACTGGGTCATGTACGATGTGGGAAACTCGGCCCTCGTGCTGCTCAATACCTCGGTGGTGCCCATCTACTTTAACGCCATCAATACCGGCGCTTCCTCGGCAGACCTGGTGGTCGCTTGGGGCAACGCGCAGACGATTGCCTCGCTGGTCATTGCCATGCTCATGCCCATTCTGGGCGCGCTTGCCGATTACGCCGGCAACAAGATCAAGTTCTTCTTGGGCTTCTTCCTCACGGGCCTGGTTCTTTGCCTGGCGCAGGCTATCCCAATGTCCGCCATGGCATTTTTGACTGTGTACGTGCTGTGCACCATCGGCCTCAACTCTTCTATGACGTTCTACGACGCCATGCTGCCCGACATTACCACCGACGAACGCATGGACGTCGTGTCCAGCTCGGGCTATGCCTGGGGCTACATCGGTTCCACTGTGCCGTTCATCATCTGCCTGGCGCTTATCATGGGTGGTCCCGCTCTTGGTGTCCCCACCATGCTGGCAACGCGTCTGTCGTTTGTCATCACTGGTGCCTGGTGGCTCATCTTTACCCTGCCGCTCATTCGCACCTATAAGCAGAAGTACGGTCGCGAGCGCGGTCCCGAGGACACTATCGGCCACATCGTGGGCGGTGTGTTCTCCGAGGTCGGACACACCATGCGCGAGATCGCCCACAACAAGACCGTGCTGGTCTACATGATCGCGTTCTTCTTCTATATCGACGGTGTGCACACGGTCATTTCCATGGCCACCAGTTACGGATCGGCCTTGGGCATCGATTCGACGCAGCTGGTGCTGGCGCTGCTCGTCACGCAGTTCGTGGCCTTCCCGTCCGCCATTATCTACGGCAAGCTTGCCGGTCGCGTGGGCACGCTCAATATGATCCTGGTGGCCGTCGCCGCCTATATGGGCATCGTGCTCTTTGCCGCGTTCTTCCTCAAGACCGCCTTTGAGTTTTGGGTGCTTGCCATTTTGGTCGGCCTGTTCCAAGGCGGCGTGCAGGCGCTGAGCCGCAGCTACTTCGGCCGCATTATTCCCAAGGAAAAGTCCAACGAGTACTACGGTTTCTTTGATATCTTTGGCCGCTATGCAAGTGTTATGGGCACCTTCTTGGTGTCGGTCGTCACCTCGCTGACCGGCAACCCCTCGCTGGGCGTCCTGTCTATCGGCGTGCTGCTGGTGGTGGGCTTTGTGCTGCTGGTCCGTCTGTCCCGCATGTCTCAGACGGCAGAGCAGGCCGCATAGGAACTTGCCAGTAATTGCGTCCGCCGCGATACTCTTTTGGGGTTATCCGCAATAAACATTCTGACTGTCGAACAATGATTAGCCCAAGTGGGTATGATGGAGTCAGCTAGGTCGCGGGGCGTCGCCTGTGTTTGGCGGTGTCCCGTTTTTGTGTTGCAGGGAGGGTAAGGCATGAACGCCACGGTCGTGATTCCAACGTATTGGGCGGGCGATGACGCTCGCGCAAACGCCCCTGGCACCTATGACCATTCGACACGACTCAACGCCGACAATCCCGAACTCGACCGCTGTCTGGCCTCGCTTGAGCAGGTGCGCGACATCCCGCGCATCATCCTTTTGGTGGTCTGTCCCGTTTCTGCCACAGCCGATGTGTCGCTGCGCGTGCACGAGATTGTCGACGCGCATCCCACGCTCAAGGTCACCGTTGTCACCAACACCCAGGCCTCGCGCATCGCAGATCGGGTTGCTCAGATCGCGCCCAAGGGTTCGGGCGAGTGCGTGAGCCTGCGAGGTTACGGTGCCATCCGCAACATGGGGCTGGCCTGTGCCGCTGTGCTGGGGCATGACGCGGTTATCTTTTTGGATGACGATGAGACTGTCATCGACGCCGATTTTATGAAGCGCGCGACCTACGCGCTGGGTCAGCAGACGCGTCAGGGCCTGCCGATCTTGGTCAAGAGCGGCTATTTCTACGATCGCGACGGCTCGCCGTTGGCTCCCACGGACAAGGCGGGCATCTGCCATCGTTGGTGGACCAAGCGCATCGAGTTCAACCGTTGGATGAAAAAGGCGCTCTCGGGCACCCGCATCTCGCGCTCCAACTACGTGTGCGGCGGCCTGATGGCCCTGCACGCCCGCGCCTTTACGCGTGTGGCCTTTGACCCGTTTATCACCCGCGGCGAGGACTTGGATTACCTCTTTAACATGCGCATGTTTGGCTACGACGTGTGGTTCGATAACGAGTGGACCGTGCGCCATCTGCCTCCGGAGTCCGAAAAGCGCTCACCGCGCTTTATGCAGGATGTATACCGTTGGTACTACGAACGGGCCAAGTTGACATTCGCCGCGCATCAAAAGGAGCTCATTCCCGTTACGGCGGCATCGCTCATGCCCTACCCGGGCCCGTGGATTTCGCGCGAGCTCGACGACCGCGTGCGCAAGACCGCTATGGTCCGCAGCGTGTTTACTCGCGAGCATGAGGGCTACCTGCGCATCTGGCGCCATGGTATCGACGAGGCAAAGGCCTATGCACGCCAAAACGCTGCAAGCTACCTGCGTTTCCAGAGCTTTTGGCCCAAGATCATGGACGGGCTTTGGCGTGACGCACAACTGATCAGTATCCTGGAGGGGGCCGAATGATCGACCGCCGCGCCCAGCGCGATAGTTCAATATCAATCTTTCGCATCATTGCCGTCGCCTGCGCCATTTGCGTGCTGGTGTACTTTATTTTCGCCTTGGTGACCGGTATCGAGCCGATCGCCACGGTGATTGCCTGCGCGCTGCTGTGCATCTTTCTGTGCATCTTTATCTTTTTGACGCTCAATCCCGATTCGGTGCGCTCCCAGTACACCGAGGAGACGCTCTCGGTGGCCTCGGCCATGCTCGAGGACATTAAGGGCGGTCTGACGCAGGAGTCGGCGCGTTTGGTGTGCCGGCGCATTT
>CABUDB010000131.1 GCA_902490245.1 uncultured Collinsella sp. | reverse complement strand
GCTCCTTGCGTGCTGCGCTGGAAAACGCTTCGCGTTTCCTCAGCTCCGCACCCTTGCGGGTTCGAATTCCTCCGCTTGCCCACAAGAAAGCGCCCTGGGCCGTTATGGGCTTAGGGCGCTCAGTTTTAATGGCTGGGACGGAGGGATTCGAACCCCCAACAGCCGGCACCAAAAACCGGAGTTCTACCGTTGAACTACGTCCCAATGTGTGGTGTTGCCCAAAAGCAACTCGTCTAGTTTACCTAATCTGCGAGGGCATCGCAAACGCCGTCGAGTAGGCGTACGGCGAGCGTCTGCGCGTCGCTGGCCGTGAAGGTGCCGTTGTAGCGCGTCATGCCCGTGAGCTCAATGCGAATGCGAGCCGGCTTCTGCTGCGCGGCGACATTGGCGGTGCGGATGCGCTGGGCCAGGTTGTGGCACTCGGCGAGGGCAATCGTGGCGCGTGGCGCGGCGTCGGCGGGCAGCTCGTCGCTTGCGATCTCGAGCACCAGGTCAACGTCGGTTGGGACCTCGGAGTCGCAGAGCATCATGCCGCTGTTGTCGGTCGTTGCCGTGGCGATGTTCCACATGCGCGAAGCAACGCTGCGTGCGATGGGGTCCTCACCGATAACGGCGATCTGGAAGCGCTCGAGCACGTTGGCGGCGCGAGCAAAACCGATGCGGGACTCGGCTTCGGTGACCGAGGGCTTGCCCTCCCACACATGGTGCAGGCGGTTGATGTAGGCGTAGGTGTCCTGGAAGGCCATGCCGTCGGCAAACAGGCCGACATTTTCCTGGAACTGCTGCAGGGCGGCCTCGGTATGCGGACCAAAGTAGCCGTCGTCTTCGCCACAGGCAAAGCCCAAAACGTTGAGAGCGCGCTGCAGGGCCTGCACATCGGCGCCATGGAAATTGGGCATGCGCAGATACAGGGTGCGGTCGCCCAGCTTATACGAGGCGTCGACCAGGGCGCTCCAACAGGGGATATCGACGGCATGACCGGCAGCAAGGCCGCTGTCGAGCCTGAAGGTGCTGACGGCCTGCTCGGTGGTGGTGCCAAAGCGCTTGTCGACAACCTCGGCGTCATCGATTGTATAGCCGAGCTGCAGAAGGCGGGACTGAACATCCTCGACGGCTGCTCCCTGCATGCCCGTGGTAATAGGTTCCATGAACGAACCCCTTTCGGCGTACCATTCGTACTATTTTGAGCGTGTGTCGGATAGACAACGCGAGACAATTTATAAACATGCACTCAATAGTGTAGCAACTTGTACCCAAACTCGCTGCCCACAGGTTTTATGACCCCCGCTAGTTAAGACGCTCCACAAAGAAATCTGCCATTGAGAGGAAGAGCTCGCGCGCATGCGGGTCGAGCTCGACGCCTTCGATAGCGGCCTTGGCCTTAGCGGTCAGGTCGAGCGCATAGGTGTGGGCGTAATCGATGGAGCCGGTCTCCTGGAAGATCTCCACGGCGCGTGCGAGCTGCGCGGGGTCCTCGGTGCCCGAGGAAAGGATTGCCTCGATCTCGTCGTGATAGCGCTCGTCTGACAGGGCATGCACGGCAACGAGGGTGCGCTTGCCCTCGGTGATATCGGTGCGGAAGTCCTTGTTGGCGGCCTCCTTGGTGCCGATCAAGTTGAGCAGGTCGTCTTGAATCTGGAAGGCAAGGCCCGTGTGCAGCCCAAAGGCGCGCAGTGCCTCAATCTGCTCTTCGCTGCCGCCGCCGATAATGGCTCCGGCGGCAAGCGGCGTCGCTCCGCTGTAGTACGCGGTCTTGTGCGTCGCCATGTCCAGATAATCGTCGACCGAAATGTCAAAGCGCCCGTCGCGGACCCAGCCCAGGTCGAGCGCCTGGCCCTCGATGGTACGGACGATCATCTCGGTAAGCTCGTGGAGCACGCGAAGCTTCACGTCTGCGTTGAGCGTGGGGTCGTCGAGAACCGTCTTGGTGACCATGGTGAGCGCCAGGTCACCGCAGTTGATGGCAAGACCGGTGCCCTCGGTAAGGTGCATGCAGGGCTTGCCGCGACGAATCTGCCCGTTGTCGGCGATGTCGTCGTGGATGAGTGCGCCCGACTGAAAGTGCTCGATGGCCGCCGCTGCGCTGCGGGCGCTCTCAAAGCTGCCGCCTACCGCAGTGGCGGCGAGCATGCAGATGAGCGGGCGGTGGCGCTTGCCAGCGTTTGCCGTAAATGCCGAGAGCGGGGTATACAGGTAGCGCTCGATATCGGCGGAAGTCGCCTGTCCGTCAAAGAACGTGGCCAGATAGTCGTTAATCTGGTCAAAGTGCTGGGCTAAAAAGCTGGTAAACGGACTGGACACGGGTTCTCGCATTCTTTGATAGGTTGCATCGTTGCATTATGCAGACAACATATTGCCACATTAGGGCGTCGAGCGCGGCGGTTGAAGACGATTGGTCCATGCGGCCGCAAGTGCGGTAGGGGCTTGGCTAGATAAGCCCAAAGTGTTCGAGCGCGGTGACGACGCCGTCGTGGTCGATGCTGTCGGTGACATAGTCGGCCTTTTCCTTGAGGAAGTCCGGCGCGTTGCCCATGGCGATGCCAACGTCGACGGCGTTCATCAGCGAGACGTCATTGCTGGCGTCGCCGATGCCGTATACGGTTCCGTGGTGGGGATCGAGGGCGTCGAGTACGGACTGGATACCCTCGCGCTTGGTGCATTCGCGAGGCGAAATCTCGGTCACTTCGAGCTCGAGCTCGTTAAAGCAGAGCAGCGGCTCAAACGCTTGATCCTGAGCGATGCGGTTGGCAAGCGACGTGGACATTAAGATCTTGTAGGCGCTGTAATGTTGCAGCTGCGTAATTGCATCGCCCACGGTGCGGGCGTATCCCGGGGCGTCGGGCGCATCGGCACTCATGCGAACGACGCCATTGAGTCCCTCAAAACGAATCACTTCGTCCGATTGCTCAAGAATGGGAGCAAGGCGCTGCAGCATGCCGGGCGTCATCGCCAAATCGCGAATCACGTGTCCCTCAAGTTCGACATAGCCACCCGCGAGGCAGACGATGCCGGTCCAGGGCAGCTCGAGCAGCTTTGGATGGATGCAGCTCAGCGTGCGCCCTGTGCAGATAAACGCCATATTGCCCTTGGCGACAAAATCACGGATGGCTTGCGAGACCGCTTCATTGGGATAGGGGGAGAGGTCTCGCTCGCTCTCGGGAAGCTCTTGTGCCACTCGAGGGTCTTGCCAGGCGAGTGTTCCGTCGATATCGAAGAAGCAGATATCGCCGCGCTTATGGGCTGCGCTGGCGGAAGGGGAGGCCGAGGTGGTGGGCACAAATCCCGGCTCGAGGCCCATGATCTGGTCAAAATGCTCTTTAACGCGGGGAACGGAGATGCCGATAATCACCTGGGCGGTCTTGCCCGTAATGATGAGGCCCTTGGCGCCCACCGCGACAAACGACGCGTTATCTGCAACGATGGAAGGGTCTGCGACCTCGACGCGCAGGCGCGTGGCGCAGTTGGTTGCGCCCACGATATTGCCAACGCCACCTAAAAGTTGAATTACCCGCTCAGCGAGGACGTGATCTTGATCGGATCGACTATTGACCTCGTCATTGGGAGATTGCTCTTTGGCAAAGTCGCTTCCCGTTAAACAATCGATTGCCGTGCGATTGGCGACATGATCCTCGCGGCCCGGTGTCTTAAGGTCATAGACCAAGATGAGCGCTCGAAAACTAACAAAAAAGATGAGGCTAAAGGCAAGGCCGATACCGAGCGCCAAAAGATAGGCGCCGGTATGCGTCCGCATGAGCGGGATAAAGTTGAAGGCTGCCATCTCCATGAGGCCGCCCGAGAAGATGCCGACGATGCCAAAGAGATTCATGGTTGTGGCAAGGCAAGACGATAAGACGGCGTAGAGCAAAAAGAGCCCGGGGTGGGTGAACATAAAGAGAAACTCGAGTGGCTCGGTAACGCCGCAAACCACCGAGGCGATGATGGCGGGAACAAGGATGACCCTGAGGCCGGCGCGGCGCTCGGGTTTTGCGGTGGAGTAGAACGCAGCTGCGATGGCAGGAAGGCCAAAGAGCTTGACCCAGCCGGTGGCGGTAAAACCGGCCCACGGCGCAAGCTCATTAAGGGGGCGCGTGCTATGGGAGAGGATGGGGAGCAAGCTGCTCCACGTGGCGTAGATGCCGTCGTTAATGACCAGGTTGTCGTAGTAGATCGGCATGTAGAGCAGGTGGTGCAGGCCAAAGGGCTCGAGTGCTCGTTCTAAAAAGACAAAGATGCCCACGCCAAAGGGACCGACGCCCGCAAGTGCGTGGCGCAGCGTTTCGGTCACAGCGTATGCGAAGGGCACGATGGCGGCCGAGATAGCGGCAAGGGCAAACACGGCAAAAAAGCTGATGAGGTAGACCAGCGAGGAACCCGAGAAGGTGCCGAGCCAATCGGGAACCTTGGCATCGTAGAAGCGGTCATGGATGGCGACGACGGTTGCCGACACCGCCAGCGGGCCGATAATGCCGGTGTCGAGCGTCTTGATGCCGTCGATGATGGTGATGCCGCTGGCGGGGGTCAAAAACGACGGGTACTTAAGTCCAAGGTTGTCTCCGCTCAGCTTAATGATCTCGCTCAAAAAGAAGCAGAAGGCAAAATAGGCCACGAGCGCCTCGAGGCAGCAGCGTGCCGGTTGCTTTTGGGCAAGGCCGATAGGCAGCGCTACGGCAAAAAGGAGCGGAAGACGTTTAAAGACCGTCCACGAGCCGCGCTGAATGATGCTCCAGAAAACGTACCAGGGGGTTCCGTATATGGCAAGATCGCCGACGATGTCGACGGTTGTTGCGAGAGCGGAGACGCCGACCATGAGGCCTGATATAGAAAACAGCATGGCGGGCGCGAACATTGCCCCGCCAAAGCGTTGGATTTTTTGCAGCATGTTTTGTCCTTTCAGACAGCCGCACGCTTGCGTGGGTAAAACGTTTAAACAATTTCTCATTGTAGAGGACTGGCGAAGCGGCTTCGCCGACGGTTTTTACATGAGCGGGGTCTGAACGCGGGGGCGACCGTCAACGGTTAAATATTGGCGCTTTACCGATAGGCGGTTTAAACAACCCCAAGAAATGCTATCGTGCCTAGCCATACATATTCATTAGAGGTGAAACAATGCCAAAAGCGATTTATGAAGGAATCTACCGCGAGATTCGTTCGCGCATTATCAACGGAACCTATGCGTTCCAGGAGATGCTGCCGACCGAGGCCGAGCTGACCGCGGAATTCGGATGCACCCG
>CABUDB010000130.1 GCA_902490245.1 uncultured Collinsella sp. | reverse complement strand
TGCCGCGCTCGCCCACGACCGTGTCATAGCCCTGTGGAAGCGACTCGATAAAGGCATCGATGTTGGCGCGACGGGCGGCCTCGGCGATCTCTCCTGCCGTAGCGCCCGGCTTGCCGTAGGCGATGTTCTCGCCAATCGTGCCGTCAAACAGATAGACATCCTGCTGCACCAGGCCGATGGCGCGACGCAGGCTCTGCTGCGTCACATCGCGCACGTCCTGGCCGTCGATGCTAATGGATCCGGCGGCAACGTCATAAAAGCGCGGCAGCAGCGAACAGGTCGTGGACTTGCCACCGCCCGAAGGGCCAACCAAAGCGATGGTCTGCCCGGGCTTGATGGACAGGTCCATATGGTCGATAACGGTACGCTCGTCGGCATCGCCCTCGCCCAGCTCAACATCCTCGTAGTTAAAGCACACGTCGTGATACTCCACGGCGCCGGCAGTCACCTGCAGATCCGTAGCGCCCGGCTTGTCCTGGATATCCGGCGCGGTCGAGAGCACCTCGTCCATACGCTTAAAGCCGGCGATAGCCTTCTGATACGTTTCGGCCGAATTGACGAGTGTCTCGAGCGGCGTGCAGAACAGCGAAATATAGAGTGCAAAGGTCGCCATATCGACCGCCTGCAGCTGACCCTGGGCAACGAGCCAACCACCCAGCAGCACCACGATCACGTACAGCACGCCCGAGAGCAGGCCATACGTCGCGGTATAGACGCCCATGGCGTGATACATGTTCTCCTTGGACGAAAGATAGCGATTGTTTGAGGCGCGGAACTTGAAGCGTTCGGTCTCCTCATTGGCAAAGCTCTTGACCACGCGCATGCCCGCCAGCGAATCCTGCAGCTGCGCATTGATGCCGCTGATCTTTTTGCGGTTGTCGCTAAAGACCTCGCGCATGCGCATGTTCTGCCAAAACATGATGACCGCAAACGCCGCCGTCACCACGGCCATGGCGAGCGCCAGCACCGGGGCGATGGTAAAGAGGATCACAAACGAGCCGATAATCTCGATGCCGCAGATGATGATCCACTCGGGCACGTGATGCGCCGCCTCGCAGATATCGAACAGGTCGTTGACCACGCGGCTCATCATGTCGCCCGAGCTGTTGCGGTCGAAGTACGCAAAGCTAAAGCGCTCATACTGGTCGAACAGGTCCTCGCGCATCTTGGACTCCATGCGCGCGCCCATCACGTGACCCCAATAGCTCACAAAGTAGCGGCAAGCGCAGCGGACGGCATACATCAGCACCAAGCCCACCGCGATCATGCCGAGCGCCTGCATAATGGCAGCCTGACCCTGAGTAAACAGCCCACCGGTCAGATTGCGCAGAATAATAGGAAACGCAAGGTCAATGGCAGCAAGCACCAGAGCGCAAACAGTATCGGCAACAAAAAGCCCCATCTGGGGCTCGTAATACGAGAGAAACCTTTTAAACATGCAATCCTCGAAGAGAAATAAATAGCGTGAGAAATCCGGTTGAACCGGTCAGGCTGAAAACAAAGCGTCCCAACAAGCATAACGCCGATGTTCTGGCAGCGTCAGCGAAAACGTCCCTAAGCAAGCAAGGTGCCTTGAAAGAGGAGCGACGCGTACTTCGGTACGCGAGCGACGATTGAAAGGCAGATTGCCGCTTAGGGGCGTTTGCAGCGTCGACTCGTTACGCGGTTTGGTAAAACCGCGTAACCTAGAGCTCCGCTCCGCCCAAGCGGTGTGCGATGCTATCGCAGGCCAAGGCGCCCACGACGGTCTTGGCATCTTCGATCTTGCCGTCGAGTACGGCATCGATCAGCTCGTGCAGCGGCACCAGGTCCACGTTGACAAACTCGTCATCATCGGGGTTGGGCGCATCAAACTCGAGCTTGGTAGCCAAGTAGATGTGGATGATCTCATCGCAAAAACCGCAGGACGTGACAATCGACGTCAAAAAGCGAATACGACCGGCCCTAAAGCCCGTCTCCTCATGCAGTTCGCGCTTGGCGCAATCGAGCGGGTCCTCGCCCGGGTCGAGCTTGCCGGCGGGAATCTCGACCGTCACGCGATCGATGGCGGTGCGGTACTGACGCACCAGTACGATCTTGCCGCTCTCGGTCAGTGCCACAACGGCCGCCGCACCCGGATGGCGAACGATATCACGGGCGCTGCGGCGACCGTTGGGCAGCTCAACCTCAAGACGGTGGACGTCGAGGATCTTGCCCTTCCAGGCGCACTCCTCCGAAAGAATCTTCTCGTGCAGCTCGGCATCGTGCGGCTCGTCGTCGCCCAGCACCAGCGCCGGCTCGTCAGCGACCTCGCCACCAGGCTCGCCCTCGGCGTGCCCATACATGCGGCTGTCCTCTTCGACGATCTGCGCGTCCACGAGCTCTTCGTTCTTCTCGTCCATCCGTCTCATTCCTCTCGGATTTTAGGCATCCCAGGCGTCGCGGCCGCGCAGCGCGCGCAGGCCGATGTCGTGACGCAGGGTCTTGCCCTCAAAATCAATCTTCTCGCAGGCCTCGTAGGCAAGGTTGCGAGCGTTCTCGAACGTGTCGCCCAGAGCGGTCACGGCAAGCACGCGGCCACCATTGGTCACGAGCTGGCCGTCCACCACGGCAGTACCCGCGTGGTACACGGTCACGTTCTCCATGGCCTCGGCATCCTCAATACCGGTGATGACCTTGCCTTTCTCGTAGCTGCCGGGGTAGCCCGCACTCGTCAGGACAACGGCCACGGCCCACTCGTCGCGCCAGTCGAGTTCAATCTGATCGAGCTCGCAGTTGGCGCAGGCGAGCATAACCTCAACCAGGTCGTTCTTAAGGCGTGGCAGCACGACCTGCGTCTCGGGGTCGCCAAAGCGGGCATTGAACTCCAGCACCTTGGGGCCGGCGGGGGTGAGCATAAAGCCGCCATACAGGCAGCCACGGTAGTCGATGCCCTCGGCAGCAAGCTCGGCCACGGTCTGCTCCATGACCTTCACCATCGTGGCGTGCTCCTCGTCGGTCACGATGGGCACCGGGCTGTAGACGCCCATGCCGCCGGTGTTGGGGCCCTTGTCGCCCTCGAGCGCGCGCTTGTGGTCCTGCGAGGTAGCCATGGGGCGCACGGTCTTGCCGTCGGTAAAGGCCAGCAGCGAGCACTCGGGACCGGTCAGCATCTCCTCGATGACCACGGTGTTGCCGGCGTCGCCAAAGGTGCCGCCAAAGCACTCGCGCACGGCCTCCTCGGCCTGCTCAAGTTCGGTCGCCACGATAACGCCCTTGCCCGCGGCAAGGCCGTCGGCCTTGACGACCAACGGAGCGCCCTGCTCACGCACGTAGGCGAGAGCCGAAGCCTCGTCGGTAAACGAGCCGTAGGCTGCCGTCGGAATGCCCGCGCGCTCCATGAGCTGCTTGGAGAAAAGCTTGGAGCCCTCCATCTGGGCGCCCTCGGCACCCGGGCCAAAGCAGGGAATACCCGCCGCGCGCACGGCGTCGGCCACGCCCGCCACGAGCGGAGCCTCGGGGCCAATTACCACGAGTCCGCATCCGTGGCTCTGAGCAAACGCCGCCACGGCCGCAGGATCGCAGTCGTCGAGAACAACGTTCTCGCCGCAGCTCGCGGTGCCGCCGTTGCCCGGCGCAATGTAGAGCTTGCCGGCGCGCGGTGATGCTGCGAGCTTAGCTGCCAAAGCATGCTCACGGCCGCCGCTGCCCAACAACAGGATGTCGATGGTTTGAGTGTCCGCCTTCAAGGGTGCCTCCTCTATGGATTAACGGCCCGCTCCACGCGAGCCCTTTGCAAGCAAATATACCCCTCGGCCGCCCGTCCGGGCTGCAAAGGGGTATATCGCAATAACCAAATAGTCCCGATTACTTCCAGAATCGGTTGATGATCTGCTCGCGACCAGCGCCAACGCCAATAAACGTCACGCGGGTGTGTGCCAGATCCTCGATAAACGCCACATAGTCCTGAGCCTCTTGCGGCAGCTCGTCAAAGCTGCGGCAACCGGTGATGTCGCACTTCCAGCCGGGGAGCTCCTCGTAGATGGGCTTGGCATGCTCAAAGCGCACCTGATGCTCGGGCACGCTGGTGTAGCGCTCGCCATCGACGTCGTAGGCCACGCACACCTTGATGGTGTCGAAGGCCGAAAGCACGTCGAGCTTGGTCAGGGCGATATCGGTAAGGCCGTTGACACGCGAGGCGTAGTTGGCGATGGGGCCATCGAACCAACCGCAGCGACGACGGCGACCGGTGGTCACACCGTACTCATAGCCCTCCTCGGTCAGCGTGTGGCCAGCCTCGGACTCATAGGAAAGCTCGGTGGGCATGGGGCCCGAACCGACGCGGGTGATATAGGCCTTCATGACGCCCAGCACGCGGTCGACGTTCTTCATGCCCACGCCGGAACCGGTGATGGCGCCGCCGGCGGTGCAGTTGGAAGACGTCACGTACGGATAGGTGCCGTGGTCGATGTCGAGCAGCGTCGCCTGGGCGCCCTCAAACAGCAGGTCCTTGCCCTCATCGATCATGTTGTTGAGCAGCAGGCTCGTCTCGGTGATGTAGGGACGCAGGCGCTCGGCCATGGGCAGGTACTCGTCGCAAATCTGGTCCACGGTGTAGGTGGGCAGGTTGTAGATGAGCTCAAGCTCGGGGTTCACGCGGGCGAGAGCGGTCTCCAGCTTGTCGCGGAACAGCGCCTCGTCCAGCATATCCTGCATGCGCAGGCCAATGCGGGCCATCTTGTCCTGATAGCACGGACCGATACCGCGCTTGGTGGTACCGATGTTCTTCTTGCCGAGCTTCTGCTCAAAGGCGCCATCCAGGTCGATGTGGTACGGCATGATGACATGCGCGTTGCCGCTAATCTTGAGGTTCTTGGTGGTGATGCCGTCGGCCTCAAACATGTCGATCTCCTCAAGGACAACCTTGGGGTTGACGACGCAGCCGTTACCGATCACCGACACATGGTCGGAATACATGATGCCGGAGGGCACCTGGTGCAGGCCGTACTTCTTGCCGTTGACGACGATGGTGTGGCCGGCGTTGTTGCCGCCCGAGTAGCGCACGACGGCATCGAAGTCGCCGGCGACCAGGTCGCAGATCTTACCCTTGCCCTCATCGCCCCACTGGGCACCGACCAAAACGGTTGACGGCATGTTTACTCCTTACATTCATGGACTGTCTACGCGCCACGCCGGCACGCAGAAGCACAAAACATTCCCAGTATACCCGTGCAACGGGCGCCTGTCCTACTCCTCGGCATGTGCCCCATCAAGCT